>JAFXMJ010000183.1 GCA_017530465.1 Bacteroidales bacterium | reverse complement strand
GCGGAGCAACATCGTCAGCGCACGCTCGTCGATCCCGACGCTTCTGCAAATTCATTGATGAAAAAGATGAAGAAAGATTTGCAACTTGACGTGGAGCCGAGGCATATCGAGTGTTTTGACAATTCCAATATCCAAGGTACAAATCCCGTATCGTCGTGCGTTGTGTTCCGCAACGGCAAACCTTACAAACGTGACTACCGATTGTTTAACGTGAAAACAGTGGTTGGCGCGGACGACTTTGCGACGATGCGTGAAGTTGTGTATCGCCGTTACAAACGGTTGAGCGAGGAAGGCAAAGAATTGCCGCAGTTGATTGTCATCGACGGTGGCAAAGGTCAATTGCGTTGTGCATACGAAACTCTACAAGCGTTGGGTCTTGATGGCAAGATTGCGGTGGTTGGTTTGGCGAAAAGGTTGGAGGAGATTTTTTATCCCAACGACCCGATACCGTTGTACCTTGACCGCACGTCGCCGACCTTGAAGGTAATCCAACATCTCCGCGACGAGGCGCATCGTTTTGGTATTACGTTCCACAGGAACAAGAGGTCGAAGGGAATGATACATTCAATTCTCGAAGACATACCGGGCATCGGCGACAAGACCATCGGAAAACTTCTCACCACTTTTGGCTCTGTCAACAAAATTGCCGAACTTCCACTCATCGAACTCCGTAAAGTAGTAAATCTTGACCGCGCACTGAAAATTTATCAACATTTTCATCCCGAAGACAACGATCCCGTGATGTCAGGCAAAAAAGCGGCTGAAACGGTTGAAAACGATAGTTCGGTGGAGTAGGGGAGAAGTAATTGATTATCAGATTGTTAGAAAAGATTGGCAATTTTTATATCTTGATTTCCTTTCGATTGTTTTGCTTGGCGTGTGCGGCAAGTCGAGTGGAGGAAAGGAAAATGCGATATGATTTTTGGGTTTGTGTGTTGGAGTGCGGGCGGCTCGCCCGCCTACAAATACAAAGCGGGTGGGATGCCCACATTCCAAAATTATGTCGTGCTTTGCAAGTGTACAGCGGGCGAGCCGCCCGCATTCCAATGTTTCGCTTGAAACGCCAATTTTTCCGCCGATTTTAGCCGTTGATCGTAAGAATCAATAAAAGACACATTCCGACAATTTTGCGCTCGAAAAATCGCTGAAAAATGGGCATAAAAAAAGACCGGCTGAAAAAAAGTGCCGGTCTTACTACTCAAAAATCAAACGTACAAGGAAAAACAAAAAATATCTAATCTTCTTTCTCTTTAATTCTTACATAAATTGCACAGAAAACCCTATCTTGTTGAAGGGCAGCATCAACAGTTCGGAGTACTCTTGTCCAGTTTGCTGCATATCGTCGTCGTCATCGGGATAATACCAGTTGATGACCACGTCGTTGCCGTTTTTGTACAAGGTCTCCCACCTGTTGAACATCTCCAACAGAATCTTGGACGAGGCGGTATTGAAGTAATCCAACTTCAAGTTGACCTCGGTCTTGGGGCATGGATTCTTGCCGTACTCCTCTATCCAGTCGATGACGGGCTTGTAGAAGGCCGTCACGTCGGCAGGGAACGACTTGCCTGTAAATTCGCAGACACCCGTGTTGGGATCCATGTCAATGCCCGGGGTGTCAACCGACTGTTCTAATATCAAATGTTCTATCATGGCTTTATGAGTTTTGTCGTATTATAGCATCATTTTTACCATTTTATGTAATAAAAATTATGCCAAACTATGCATTTTTCACGTAAATTTTCGCTCTTCGCACTTTTTTAGAGACGGTGCGACAACTCAGCCACATTCTTGTCCTCCTCGCTGTCGTTGAGGAAAAACTTGATGTCGATGTGCTCGCTGTCATATCCACGTGGCACTACATAGTAGTATGTTACCGTTGCGCGGCGGGTGTGCCCGCTAAATTCTATCGTTGTGACAGAATCCTTGCCGGTGACATTGGGAATAGCAACAAACTCACAAAGTCTTGAAGGCGAATACAGATTGATTGTGTAGCAAAATACTGTACAACTGTCAGATGAAGAAGTGATAACATTGATATCTTTTATCGTTATCGAAGGATTGTCCAATGTTAGCATTTCTGTTTTGATTCTGCAAGCCGTCGTTACCAACACAATCGTCAATAGTAGAATCAGTAAATTTGCTTTCATAGTCTCTTCGTGAACCGTTTAGTTATTTCACGGCTCAAATATATGAAATATTTTTTATATAAAGCAAAACTTTAAGCAACTTTTTTTAAAAAATTTTTCATATCGGCATTTTAGACCATTGTAGGCAATCTATTGATTTTTCGGAAATTTTTAACGGTTCATTTAATTTGGACAATTATCATTGTATCAAATTCCGTGCCGAAACCGTTTTCTCTATTTTCCCGAAAGGATTTTTCGATAGAGAATTGCATCGTTGAGCACTTCTTGCGCTTTCTCTATGAATTGGTCGTTTTTGAGCGAATACCTTATCATTCCTTCGTCGTAATAATACCGCCGGATGATTTCGGAGCCGAGCGCGGTGCGGATTTGCAGCTTCTGTCGCTCGTATTCCTTCTGTTTCTCTGCCTCAATCTGTTTTTTGAGCGTATTGAGGGTGGCGGCAATCGTAGGATTGGCGTATTCTGCCTTGATGTCGTCGGTCAGGTCGGCAAGGTCTTCGTCCACCATAGTATTGTACTTGTAAAGACGGTCGCCTGCAAAAGTCTTTAAATCAAGTATTTCGCTATCGGTAATTTCAAATTCTTCCGGGCTCTTGACCGTGGCGTGTTTCTTTTGGTACTGCGTGGCAAAAATCGAAGATTATGTTGCTGTCAATGAGATTCTCCAAGATGTACGACATCGTGTCGCTATTGACAACAACGTCGGGCATTATTCCTCCCGCGTCTTTCACCGTGCGGCCGTTCTTGGTCTTGAAGGTTCTGTTTTGCGATTCCGTAATCTTCGTAGCTTTGCCTGTGGAGTCCTTGTGTCCGTAGTCGAGTTTTTGGATGCAACGTCCCGAGGGTATGTAATACTTGGCGGTAGTTACCTTCATCGTCGAATTGAACACCAATTTTTTTGTGGTCTGCACGAGGCCTTTGCCGTAGGTCTTTTCACCGATGATTACTGCGCGGTCGAGATCCTGCAATGCGCCCGAGACAATCTCCGCAGCCGATGCAGAATTGCCGTTTACGAGTACTACAATGGGGATTTCTGTGTCGAGCGGTGCGTTTTCGGCGCGGAAGGTGTTGTTCCATTCTTCTACGCGGCCCTTCATCTCCACGATTTTTTCGCCCTTGTTGACGAAGAGGTTCACTATGTTGACAGCTTCCACGAGAAGTCCGCCGGGATTGAAGCGGAGGTCGATGATGAGTTTGTCGATGTGTTTCTCGTTTTTCAACTGCACGAATGCATCGCGGAATTGTTTGCCACAGTCTTGTGTGAAGCCCGAGAGGTTGATGTAACCAATCTTTGGCGCAATCTCGCCGTAATATGGGATGTCCGGGATGTCAATCATTGCGCGTTTCATACTGAGGGTCTTCTTCTGTCCGTCGTGTATCGCGCTGATATTGACGGGTGTGCCCGCTTCGCCTTTGAGGATGAGGTCGAGTTCGTCGTAGGACTTGCCGGTGATTTCTTTGTCGTTGATTTTCAGGATAATATCACCAATCATAAGTCCGGCTTTGTCGGCAGGCGAGTCTTTGTAAATGGACGAAATGATGTATTGTCCTTTGACCTCCTCGATGTTTGCGCCGATGCCCGCGTACTCGCCTGTGTTCATCATCCTGACGTCCTCCACGAGCGATTCGGGATAATAAACTGTATATG
>JAFXMJ010000182.1 GCA_017530465.1 Bacteroidales bacterium | reverse complement strand
ATTGTTCGCAGCACCACTCCCCTGTTGTAATTTCGCAATTTGAGCCTTTAATTCTTCGATGGTCTCTTTGGCATTTGCTGCCTCCGCCAATTCGGTTACATATTTTTTTAGGGGTTCAATTATTTCTTTGAATCCGTTAGCCCTATGAACTTCTATTTTTGAACCGCGATTGTAATTGCGACAAAATGCATATAAATAATCCAAATCATCCACGAAGCCCAAATTACTTTGTGCGCTCAATTCCACTTCCGACAAATGTCGAGATGGAATCTGGTGATTTTTCACACAAGTTTGGTATCTTGCATCAAGTTTTTTGAATTCTTCATCCAAAATACCTCGACATTCTTGGACTTTATCATAATTGCTTATTTCAGCATCTTCCAAAACAACCACAAAAACTCTACGCCCAATATCCCCCTTGAATAGAATATTGTGCCACTCATTCATCGTATGAAGTGATGTCATATACTTTCTGCTAACTATAACAACCACGGCATCGCCATCGCCAATTTTTTTTTCGACTTCGGCAATATTTTTTTTATAGAGGCACAAACCATCTTTGTCCCTTCGATAATCGATGCCATTTTCAAGCATAACTCGACATATCTCAAGGACATCATTATCGTCTTCTATCCATGCGTATGATATATACACAGGATTTTTTGGATTTATGTAATTTGGTTCGTTTTTCATTTTATTATATCAATTATTTCCACCTCAAAGTTAACAAATCTTTTCATTTCCCACACAAAAAAAACACAAAGATTTTTTCCCCAAAAAAAACACTTAAATATTTGCAATTTGCATACAATTTGATAATTTTGTCATTGAAAAAATTTATACAATATTATGGCAAATAACATCACAAATAAATTGGGTCTCCTGCAACGAATCAACATCACGCTTGTTGCGATAGGCGCGGTTTCGCTGTTGATAGTCAACGTGTTTGTAGCATATATGCTCAACGAGTTCAAGGGGGCATCGACGGAGCAAAACGTTGTCACCGACTTGAAGGCGATAGTTGCGCTTGTGGATGCGCAATACAAATACAACGGCGAAAGCAACATATTGTTTCTCAACACAATAGACCGTTATCTTGAACTCCGTGGCGGCATCATCCAAATAGATTCGACGTGCAATTTTGTGGGACGCAAGCTTCCCGCGTGGAAACTTGGCACACACATAATGCAAGGCGACACCAATTTCCCCGAGACGCTTTCCAAAGCATCAGAAGGGCGCGAACTTACGATATTCCAGAAAGCACCCGATGGTTACATAAGAATCTGTACATCAATTAAAAACGCCGACGGCTCATACGCCCTTGGCACAATGATAGACAACAATTCGGCTGTTGCTAAAACCGTGGATCGCGGCGAAATTTTCTACGACAAGACCAACATCCTCGGCAAACCTTACATTGCCACCTACAAACCGCTGTATATCAACGGCAAAGTGGCTGGTATGCTCTTCACTGGCAGCGAGGAAAACAAGGTATTGATGCAAAACCGCGAATTTGGCGCGGCAAAAATCCTCGGCAACGGTTTCGCGCTCTGGATTGACACCGACAACAATTGCATTATGCGTCCAAACGAGCAGTGGAAAAACCTTCCCAACGATGTTTGGCAGCAAATATCGGGCAACCGCAACGGCGAGGCTGGCAAAGCCAACTTCAAGAAAGACGGCAAAAGGTACGAGATGATTTATATTTTTGACGACAACCTCCACAACTACATCTCCTTCGTATATCCCGAAAGCGACAAGTTGCAGGGCGTCGGCAAAATCCTGTGGCCTATGTCTATTGCCATCAGCATCATCATTTT
Organism: Bacteroidales bacterium; assembly: GCA_017530465.1. Taxonomy (GTDB): domain Bacteria; phylum Bacteroidota; class Bacteroidia; order Bacteroidales; family UBA3824; genus UBA3824. The sequence goes on along the minus strand of JAFXMJ010000182.1, from coordinate 1,069 downwards.
GATTATATTGTTTGTAATCAACATCATCACCAAGGGCGTCATCCGCAAGATAGGCGGCGAACCCGACAAGGTGCGCGAAATCGTGGGCAACATTGCCAAGGGTGACTTCCGCCAGGAGAAAAACGCCCGCAACGCCACCGGCATCCTCCGCTCCTGCACCGACCTCGCCCACGACCTTGGCAACACACTCAAAGACGTTGTTGCTGGTGCTGACCACATCTCCGGTCTTAGCGGCGAAATCACCAACGCAACGCAACTCCTCTCGCAAAACGCCAACGAGCAGGCGGCGACGGCAGACCAAATCGTGCAGTCGATGTCGTTCATCCAGCAGGAAATTTCCAACAACACCAACAACACCCGCGAGGCTAAGAGCATTGCACACAAGATTGCCGATGATGTCAAAAACATCCAGACGGCGCAGAACGACAGCCTTGTGGCGGTGCGCGACATTTCGGAGAAGATACAGATAATCAACGACATAGCATTCCAGACCAACATCCTCGCGCTCAACGCCGCAGTGGAGGCTGCACGTGCGGGCGAACACGGCAAGGGTTTTGCCGTTGTGGCGTCGGAAATCCGCAAACTCGCCGAAAAGAGCAAAAATTCCGCCAACGACATCATCGACGGTGCTGCCAATTCGTTGAAAGCCACCGAGATTTCCACCGAAATGCTCAACAACATCGTGCCGTCCATCCAAAAGAGCACCGACCTCATCTCCAACATCGAGGAGTCGGGCAGCAGTCAGATGAACACCATCGAGCAGATTGAGGACGTCATCAGGCAGCTCAACGGCTCCATCCAAGGCAACGCCGCCGCAAGCGAGGAACTTGCAGTAAACGCCGAACAGCTTAACAGTCAGGCTGATACATTCAGGGAATCGACCACAGTATTCAAGTTCTAAAAAAAAATTTTTAGGCACACCAAATGGCAAAGACACAGGAAATGACCTACGGGCGGCCGTTTCCGTTGATAATAAAATTCGCCCTGCCCCTTATCGCGGGCAACATTTTGCAGCAGACTTACTCATTGGTGGATGCTGCCATTGTAGGTAAAAATCTTGACATTCAGT
>JAFXMJ010000181.1 GCA_017530465.1 Bacteroidales bacterium | reverse complement strand
CGCACCGATATGATTATCGACTATCTCGGCACTCAATACATCATTGAAATGAAAATTTGGCGCGGCAACGCCTACAACGAGCGCGGCGAGCAACAACTCACCGAATACCTTGATTATTACCACGTTAACAAAGGTTATATGCTGAGTTTCTGTTTTAATCAGAAGAAAGAAACAGGCATTGTAAAAAGGCTCAAATTCGGCGACAAGGAGATTGTGGAGGTGGTGGTGTAATTATGGGAAAGTTTTTATTTATCGCTGAGAAACCATCTGTGGCTCAGGAGTTTGCGAAGGCGTTGAAGGATACGCACACCAAATACAACGGTTATCTCGAAGGGCAGAAGACCGTCGTTACTTGGTGCGTGGGACACCTCGTAACTATGAGTTACCCGGAGGTTTATAATCCGGATTTGAAACGTTGGCGGGAGGAGTCGTTGCCCTTTATCCCGCAGAAGTTTTTGTATGAAATCATTCCAAACGTTCAGAAACAGTTTGATGTCGTGAAGGGATTGCTCTTGCGTGATGATGTGGATTGCATTTATGTCTGCACCGACTCGGGACGCGAGGGCGAGTATATTTATAGGCTTGTGGATATGATGGCAAACGTCCCCGCCGAAAAACCGCGCAAGAGGGTTTGGATTGATTCGCAGACCGAGGAGGAAATCCGGCGTGGCATCCGTGAGGCAAAACCGCTCGACGCTTACAACAATCTTTCGGATGCGGCGTATCTTCGCGCCAAGGAAGATTACTTGATGGGCATCAATTTTTCGAGGATTTTGACCATCAAATATGGCAATATGCTCAAAAATCACTTGGGCCTCGACAAAAACGCCGTGATTGCTGTCGGGCGCGTGATGACGTGCGTGCTTGGTATGGTGGTGCGCAGGGAAAGGGAAATCAGGAAGTTCAAGAAAACGGCTTTTTACCGCGTTGTGGGCAATTTTACTGTTGGCGACGGCACCATCGACGGCGAATGGCGGGCGGTGGAAGGTTCGGCGTATTTCAATAGTCCCAAATTGTACAAAGAAAACGGTTTCAAGGAGAAATCGGACGCCGAAAAATTGATTGCGGATTTGCAGGCTACGTCGATGACCGCCACAGTCGAAAGCATCGAAAAAAAGAAGGAAAAGAAGAATCCGCCGTTGCTTTTCAACCTCGCGGAGTTGCAGAACGAGTGTTCCAAACTGTTTAAGATTTCGCCCGACCAAACGTTGCAGATTGTGCAGGATTTGTATGAGAAAAAACTCGTTACATACCCGCGTACAGATGCGCGTGTGCTGTCGTCGGCGGTGTCGAAGGAAATTACTAAAAATCTTCACGGCTTGGCGACGCGCCCCGAATATCTCGATTTTTTGAAGGATATCAAACAGCACGGACTGTTTTCAAAGATTGAAAAGTCGCGCTATTGTGATGACAAGCAAATCACCGACCACTATGCCATAATCCCTACGGGTCAGGGCTTTACGGCGTTGACAGGATTGGACGAGACCGCAAAAAAAGTTTATGACAGGATTGTGAGGAGGTTCCTTGCAATTTTCTATCCGCCGGCGGAGTACCGCAAGATGGCGATAAAATTGACGGTGGGCAAAGAGGCGTTTTTCTGCAATTTTAGGGCATTGGAAAATCCGGGCTACCTCAAAGTTTATGGCAACGAAAAGCCCGCCGCATCCGATGACAAAAAGTCTGACGGGGCAGGGGAGGAGACGCTCTCCGAGGGCAGTTTTGAGGCTGTTGCAAAACTCAAAAAAGGCTCTGTCCTCGATGTTGCAGGCTACGACATCAAGGACGGAGAGACCTCGCCGCCAAAGCGTTACAATTCGGGTTCATTGATTTTGGCGATGGAAAATGCGGGTCAGTTTATTGAGGACGAGGAGTTGCGCGCACTTGTCAAAGGTCGTGGCATTGGCACGTCAGCCACCCGCGCTGAAATTCTAAGCAAACTTGTCAAAATCGAATATCTCAACCTCAACAAAAAGACGCAGATTATCACTCCCGCAAGGCTCGGCGAGTTGGTTTACGAGGTTGTCAAAGCGTCCATCAAATCGCTCCTAAACCCCGAACTTACAGCAAGTTGGGAGAAGGGTCTCAATATGGTTGCCGACGGTACGATTGGCGAGGACGAATATTTGACCAAACTCGAAGGCTTCATTACCAAGGCGACCAATGGCTGCAAGACGCCCAACAATTACGCGCCATTGGCAAGGGTGTTTTCGTTGGTGGATGTTTGCTATCCGAAGGGATAATTTTGGGGAGTGTTAACGGAAACTTAACCTAAAACTTAACTGAAAACTTTTGCGCGTTCATCAATTAGTAAGTATTTTTGCCCATTGAAAAGTCAACATTTAATTACTAATTGATTATGAAAAAGTTTTTATTCCCGTTAATGATTGTCTTTGCCACGCTTTTTGTAAGTTGCGACAAGGACAAGGACGACAACAATGACGCTCCGGCGCAGGTTCAACAGGAGAATTTTGCGTCGTGGAACAATTGCGACGCCCTCGCCGCGCTCAAATCGTATGTGGAGGACGTTACCAACCCCGATTCACCGAATTTCATCAAGGTGGAGGATCGCATCGCCACTTTTGATATGGATGGCACTTTTGTCGGCGAACTATATCCGTCGTATTTCGAGTACAACTTGTTGGAATACCGCGTGTTGGACGATGCCAACTACAAGGACAAAGCCCCGGAAGATGTCAAGGAGGCGGCACAGGCGATTAGGGATTTTGTGCGCAACGGCACCAAACTTCCCGACCATTTTGATATGATTCACGCTCAGGCGGCTGCAAAGGCTTACGCGGGTATGACGCTTGCCGAGTTTGATGCCTACGTCAAGGCATACGCTGCCAAAAACGCCAACGGTTTCACGGGTATGACCTACGGACAGAGTTTTTTCAAGCCGATGTTGGAAGTGTTCAATTATCTCACAATCAATGGTTTCACATACTATGTCGTTTCGGGTTCCGACCGTTTTATTTGCCGTGCGTTGGTGGAGTCCATCGGCATCGAGCCTAACCGTGTGATTGGTATGGACGTCAAACTCCGCTCCACAAGTCAGGGCGACGATGCAGGTGTCAATTACACTATGGGCAAGGAGGAACATCTCGTTAGGACTGACGAACTGATTATCAAGAATTTGAAGACCAACAAGGTTTTGCAGATTACGCAGGAGATTGGTAAAGTGCCCGTTCTGTCGTTTGGCAACAGTGGCGGCGACTGCGCGATGCACAATTTCTGTCTGAGCAACAATTACAAGTCAGCCGCTTTTATGCTGATAGCCGATGATGACGCTCGCGACCACGCCGACCGCGAAAAAGCCTTGAAACTTGCCGACCAATGGCGCGAATCAGGCTACCACGTCATTTCTATGAAAGACGATTTCAAGACAATCTACGGCGACGGAGTGTCAAAGGTGGATTTTCAATTTTAATGCAAAAAAAAAAATTGCATAATCCTTGCGCAAATTCAAGATAATTTATTAAATTTGTGCCGTCAGACATTAGCGCGAAAGCGTTATTAAATGCAAACAAACAAACAAACAGATAGTTATATGATTTACACTAACGAAGTGCAGCACATGTGTTGTGTTGCCAAAGGCGCAAACCACGCCAAT
>JAFXMJ010000180.1 GCA_017530465.1 Bacteroidales bacterium | reverse complement strand
TGTACGCCGCGAAGGTTTTGCCACCCGTTGCGGTAGATAAAATCCTGTATAAAAGGCGAATATCGTGAGTAAACGTCCATTGATTGTTATACTTCAAATTCCGCAAAATCTTGACTTTCAACTGTATCCGACACCGCGTCCGACTTGGCAAACTCAAAATCGCCCGACTCCAACAAGTCTTGCAGCCTTAGCCCCGGATTCTGATACAGCAAATCCGACACTTCTATAAAATCCCTGATTACTTCTCGCGGCGTGATGTTTTGGTCGGCACCGATGCGCGAAAATTCTGTCTTGATGAATATGGTCAAGTCGTTGGTGGTGAGACGGTTGGTGTAACCGTAAAGTTGGGAGTGCATCGCGGAGAGTTTTTCGCAGAGAACGAGCATTTCTTCCGCTGTGAGGGCTTCGAGACGGATGATTGGTGCGAGGAGGTCGCGTGTGCCGGGCCGCGAAAATTTGCCTTCCGTAAGTCGCGAACGCAACGCCTCGTAACTAAAAATGCCCCTGTGTTTGTCTTCCACGGTCTGCGGCGTCGCGCCCATAATGATGCCAAGATGCCGCGCCTTGCCTTGCAGGGTGTCGTTGTACATCGTGAGCATTTTTTCGTAATTGTATTGGCGCGTGATGGTATTGGGGATTTTGTAGATGTTGACAAGTTCGTCGATGAAGACAATCATCCCCGTGTAGCCCGCCTGTCGGAAAAACGCCGTGAAAAGTTTGATGTATTCGTACCAATTGTCGTCGGTGATGATGATATTGATGCCGAGGTCTTCCTTGGCTTCTTTTTTGAGGGCGTATTCCCCACGAAACCAACGGATTACCTTTGCCTTTGTGATGTCGTCGCCGTCGATGTAGGCGTGGTAATAGGCGGTGAGTAGCCTTGCAAATTCAAATCCGTGTACCAATTCGCTGAGCGAGGATGTTACGGCTTGGATTTTGAGGTCAACGGCTGAGCGGAGGCGCGGGTCGTCGAAGGTGTAGCCGGTTTCCTGCGCGGCTTGGGTCTGCACGTTGTTTATCCATTTGTCTAATACCAACGTCAATGCGCCGCCTTCGGGCTTGGTCTTTGTGGAGAGGTTTGAGATGAGTTCGCGGTATGTGGCGAGCCCTTGACCCTTAGTGCCTTGCAATCGGCGTTCGGGCGAAAGGTCGGCGTCGGCAACCACAAATCCCTTGTCCATAACGTAGTTGCGAATCATTTGGATGAGGAAACTCTTGCCCGAGCCGTACCGCCCCACGATGAAGCGGAACGACGCGCCGCCCTCGCTGATTATCTCGATGTCGTGGAGGAGTGCCTCGATTTCGTTTTTGCGCCCGACGGCTATGTATGGCAGCCCAATGCGCGGCACTACGCCGCCTTTCAACGAGTTCAAGACGGTCTGCGCAATGCGTTTGGGGATTTTGATGGTGTCCATTTGGGGTATGTTTGTTTTGTTTGCGGAGGACAAAGATAGGGATTTTTTTCGAGACGTAAAATAATTTTTGTTATGTCGGAAGTGTTGATTATTTTTGCGAAAATAAAAATTTATGGATATGGATACACTCAGTTTAAATAATTTGCTTGTCTTTTTGCGCGGATTGAGTTTTAACGACAGGGAATGGCTCGCTTCCCGAATGTTTCTTCCGCAAGAAAAGACTCTTGCCGCCGACCGCTTATATGACCCCGAATCAGGATGTTATCTTAATGAGGAAACTATGCAAGCAATACGCGACGTTGAGGCGGGCAATGTAATCAAGTGCAACAGTGTTGATGAACTTTTTGCCGATTTGTAGGAATGAAATACGATATTTTTTACGGCACTAAGTTCAAAAAGGACTTGAAACTTGCCAAAAAACAAGGAATGGATTTGCAACTAATTCGAGATGTTATTGATATGCTCGAAGTTGGGACGATGTTGCCCGAACAATACAAAGACCACAACCTTGTAGGTAATTATAAAGGGTATAGGGAGTGTCATATTTTATCGGATTGGCTATTGATATACAGCAAGGATGAGAAAGTAAGACTTGTATCTCTATACAGAACAGGCTCGCACGCTGAGTTGTTTGGCAAATAAATATTTATATCCCAACGCTTTCCTCCAATTCTTCCCTGTAATCTTCCACAATCATAATCGTTTCGCCGTCGCAGTCCACGATGTTGTCGGCGAATTGGTCGTAATATGTTTCGTTGATTTGTTCGGCGACGACGGACGGCATCAGGTGGTTTGCCATGATGATTTCGGATGCGTCGCCGGTTGTGAGAAGGGCGCGGAGGATTTGGGTGTGGATGGTGGTGGTGTGCGTATCGATGGTGTGCGTATCGGTGGATGGTGCGGCGGGCGGGATGTCCACATTCCAATTGTTGGCGGACGAGCCGTCCGCACCCCAATCCTTGTCCTCGTCGGTGAGGAGGCTGTCGCGGGTGGTGGCGGAATCGGAGCGGATTTGGGAGAGGGACGAGAGATTCACTTCGATTTTTGGGCGGAGTGATTCTTCGTAGTCCTTGATGGCGGCGTTGAAGATGGCGTCGTATTTATTTTCTGTTTCGACGTTGCTTTTGGTTTTGGACGCCTTGAAATATTTGGCGAGTTTTTGGTCGATTGTTTTTACAAAATCCTTTATCAATGGCGTCTGATAGGGCAGGGGGATGTATGATTCCTCGTACCAAGTCTCGCCCGTAAAGAAATATTTCCTTGCAGGATCAAGTTCGTAAACCCTTTCTGTGAGGTCGCCGGCGTCGTAATAGATTGCGTTGTCGAGCGGTGTGATTTTTTGAGTGGTCTTGCGTCCAAAAAACGTTGTGAAATATGTTGCGCGGGCTTGCCGCCATATCATTGCCAAAATCCGTGTGTAATTGTCGGCGTGACGTTGTGCGGCGTATTTTTTGGAGATTTGTATTTTTGACAATACCGACAATGCCCACATTATTCTATCGTCGGGCAGGACGTCGGGATTTTCCAAGATGGCAATGGCAAGGTCTCTGTCGATGGTGGTCGGCGCGAGATATTTGCGGGCTATGTCGGACGGAAGATTGTTGATAATGCAAAATTCTATTATCCATTGCGAAAGATTTTTTTTCATCGGCGCATCACCGTATTCCGCCTCGATGTAATTGGCGTAGAATTGCTCCATTTTTTCGAGACTTTCCGCCGCCGATTGTGTGCCTATTTGATTGAGTAGTTCATAGATGTACACGTATGCAAACGATTTGCTCGTTGGCTCCACAATGCCTTTGCGGTACTTGGTGCGCCACGCAAAATATTCGCGCAATTCCTTGACGTTCATATCGTGGTACGTCGGAAAATAATGCGTGAAGCCCGTTGTCCAAGACACTTCGTCGGTGTAGTCCTCCATACATTTGCCCTGCCGATAAAAATTCTGCCGCTTGTTTTGGTCGAAGTTGGTGATTGTATTGTATTCGTACAACTGTTGCATCTCGCGGATTTTGTGCGGGACGGCGTTGGCGTTGTTGGACGGTTGCGGCGGGCGGTTGGTAAAGTTGATTGGCGTGTCGGTGAAAACTTTCTGATTGTCGGGGTGTTGGGTGTCCAATGTCAATGTGTAACCGCTGTTGATTGATGGCGTGTTTTGTTGGTACGCATAATCAAAAAGCGCGGTTACAATCTGACGATTGGTCTTGGAGTCAAAATTGATGCCGAGCCAATCGTTGCCCTTTTCGCGGGTTGGTTCGGTGATGAATGGGTAGTGGAATTGTGTGAGGAACTTCCTGCCGCAGCGGAGGTCGCATTTTTGGATTTCGGTGCCGGTCTCGGTGTCCCATTGCCGCATCAGGAGCGCGAGCCATTTTTTAGTGACGGGATGGCACAGCACCGAAAACCCGGGGAAGTTGTTCCATTTGTGTTCCTCGGGGATGTTGTATTTTTCGAGCGCGTATGTGGTCAGGTCGGCGAGTTCCATAAGATTTTTGCGGCGATTGGCATTGTTATTCACCGCAGATTTTGCGGCAAATATACAGATTTTTCACCGCATTGGGAAATAAATGGGTGAAATTTTATCGCCCACATCCGCACTTGCAATTGCCATTGCGACCTCCGCCGCGCAGATTCTTTACGAATTGCACTACCGCGTATCCTACTGCCGCCGCAATTATTATATATGTCGCAATTTCTTGTACCATCAGCATTGTGAATTAATCTAAAACACCAAATTTATCACCCACGCCACTACCCACGCCAAGATGAGCGAGTAGCCGATGGAAAATAGCATCCATTTGCGGCTTGACTCTTTGCGGATGGCGACGGCGGTGGCGATGCAGGGGAAATACAGCAACACAAACGCCATAAAGGCATACGCCGTGCCACGGTCTATTGGCGGCTGCGACTGTTGGAGTTTGGCGGCGAGGCTTTCGGTTTCCTCGCTGTCGCTGTGGTAGAGTACGCCCATTGTGCTTACGACAATCTCTTTGGCAGCAACTCCCGTGAAAATCGAGATGCCCATCTTCCAATCAAAACCTAACGGCTCTATGACAGGCTCGATGAAATGTCCAAGGCGGCCGATGCAACTATTTTCCTGTTGGAGACTTGCAAGGTCGGCCTCAGTGAGGGCTTCTTGCCCTGGCTGCGGTTCGTATTGCGGGAAGTAGCCCAACGCCCACACCAAAATCGACGCTATCAGGATGATGCCGCCCATTTTTTTGAGGTACTGCGCTGCCTTCTCCCACATGTGTTTGAGGACGCTGCGGAGGGTGGGGATGCGGTAGGGCGGGAGTTCCATCACGAAGGGCGCGTCGGCACTCTTGAAACTCGTCTTGCGCAGTAGTATTGCCGTCAATGCAGCCATCAAAATTCCTAATACATAAATACTTAGCGTTATGGATGCCTGATTGGTCGGGAAAAATGCCGCCGTCATTACCGTATATAGTGGCAACCTCGCCGAACAGCTCATATAAGGGTTGATGAGCATGGTGAGGATGCGGTCGGAACGGTTTTCAAGGGTGCGGGTAGCCATCACTGCCGGCACGTTGCAGCCAAAGCCCATTATCAACGGTATGAACGATTTGCCGTGAAGCCCAATCTTGTGCATCACCTTGTCCATCAGGAACGCCACGCGAGCCATATAGCCGGTGTCTTCCATTAGCGATATAAACATGAAC
>JAFXMJ010000179.1 GCA_017530465.1 Bacteroidales bacterium | reverse complement strand
GGCGGGGTACGGCTTGATGAGGCTCACGCGTGGCGGCGGTGCGTATTGCCTTACCCCTATTTCAAATATCGGCTATGGCAACAATAATTGTGTATTCTGCGACCCGGACGGCATTATTTGGGTGGCGGGCAACGGCAATGCTGTGCGAATGGTAAGCACCGAACTCAAAATTATCGACGAGATCATGTTGCCTGAGTCAGAGTCTGTTAACACTATTACAGCCGACCACGACGGCAACGTCTTCTTTGGCACTACGCAGGGGCGAGTGCTGATTTACGACGCCAATTTGCCGTCCAAATTCCGCGAAATTGTATCCAACAAGCAAAACAGCATGGCGGTTGCCTGTTTCTGCGTCAACGACGACAATTCCATCCTCTTTGGCACCGACGGACACGGCGTCAAAAGACTCACCCTCGACACCTGCGCTGCTGCCTGAATCCGAAATTTATGTGAGCCTCGAACCTTGCGCACATTTTGGCAAGACGCCGCCGTGCGCCGATTTGATTATCGAAAAAAAGATAAAGAAAGTGTATGTAGGCTGTCTCGACCCTTTCAGCAAGGTGGACGGCAAGGGCATCCAAAAACTGCGGGCGGCTGGCGTTGAGGTCGTGGTCGGCGTGTTGGAGAAGGAGTGCCAGGAATTGAACCGGCGGTTTTTTACGAGCGTCAATCTCCGTAGGCCTTATGTGATATTGAAATGGGCGCAGAGCATCGACGGCTACATCGACAAGGATTGTAAGCCTGTGCGTATTTCCAACCATCAGACCGAAATCCTCAATCACAAGTGGCGCAGCGAGGAGGACGCAATTTTGGTGGGCTACAATACCGCCCTGCGCGACAATCCGAGCCTTACCAACAGGCTTTGGGCTGGCAAAAATCCTCTTCGCGTGGTGTTGGACAGGGACGGCTCGTTGCCCAAAAATCTAAAAATATTCGACGATTCGGCGCGGACTGTGGTGCTGGATTTTCACGGTGACGATATGCCGCAGAATGTATTGACGGCCTTGAACGAGATGAAGGTGCAGAGTCTGATTATTGAGGGCGGCGCAAGTACGCATCGAAGGTTTATTAAGGCTGGTCTGTGGGATGAGGCGAGGATTTTTGTGGCTGACGTGATGCTTGGTGGCGGCACTAAGGCGGCGGAGATTCGTGGCGGCAGGCTCGTGGATACAGAGAATGTGGGCGGCGACAGGCTGCTGCGCTATGTGCGCGTCTAACTGATGATGTGGTATGTGCCTTCGGGTTCGTAGGCTTCTTCTATGGACGAGAAGTCGAAGGCGTAGTATTCGTATTGGAGCGGTATCTGCTCGTAACGCTTGCAGCTGTCCAAATTTTCCGGGTCGAGATGGTCGTAAAACCATCGCACGGTGATTTGGCCGTGCTGCTCGCTTGCGTAGAGCGTGGCGAGTATCCTTGCGATTTCCTTTGCGCTGGCGGTGTTGTAGTACAGCAGCTTGATGTCAAGGCAGAGGTTGTCGAAAGGCTGCTGCACATAGTTTTCGAGCCATAGGATTATGGGTCGGTAGAATGTGAGCGAGTCTTCCGGCATCGACATACCCGCGATGCTGAATATTTTGTTTGTGGCATCCAGTATCACTTCGGGTGTGTCTTCTCTTCTTGGTATGTAAATGTTGCCGTACATGACTTTTGGCTTTACAAGTTGATGCTTGTAGAAATTTTGAACAGCGAGTGTTGGTCGTCTATTGTCGTGAAATCGTATTCTATCGGGTTTTTGCTTTTTTGGCGCATCTCGATGAGGCCGAGACCCGATTCCTTGTTGGTGCACGATTTGAAGTCGAATAGCCGCGAGTTGTAGAATTGTTCGCGCCCCTTGTCGTCGAGTCCGTTGATGTAGTCGATTTTTTCTTTCAGGGGCTGTTTCTTGTCATTGGCGATGTAATTGATGGTCGTCAGGTAGTATTTGTGGTTTTTCTCCGATATGTAGAATATGCCCTGCGAGCCTTTGCAGCCGTTGATGTCCTTGTCGCCGTGGTGGATGATGTTTTGCAGCATTTCCACCATGAGGCTAACGATTTTTTTCTTGTTGCTGGCGGTGTTGTCTATTCTGTTTTTCATAATCGATACAAGGCTCAGGAGGCTGTCCTGGTCGAATATCGCGCTGTATATCAGGAGTATGGAGTTGCTTAGGATGAAATTGTGGAGTTTCACCATGTAGTTGAGCGAGAATATCGACTCTTTGTCCACGAGGGTGGATGCTTCTTCGAGGGTGGTGGTGTTGATGTTGCTGTGGAGGTAGAAAAACGAGTGTTCGTCGTTGATCTTCTCGATGTCGTAGCTGAGCTTGTTGCCCGACTTGCGCACCATCTCGATGAGTCCAAGGCCTGCGCCGCCCTTTTTGGAGAGTTGACCGTTGCCAAGCACTTCGCGGTAGAATTTGTCGAGGTCAGCCTGATCCATGCTGTTGATTCGGTCGAGCTTGGAGCGCAGCGAATCTACTTTGGAGTTCTCAATTATGTTGCTGGTGGTGATGTAGTACCAGTTTTTTTCCTTTTGGATAGAGAACATGGCGGAGTTTTCCTGGTCGTCGTTTTCCTTGTTGTCCCCGTGGCGTGAGATGTTTTGTATGCTTTCCACCATGATGTGGAACACGCGCTTCTTGATTTTGCCGGAGATTTTCTCTCTGTCGATGTTCTTTTCGGCAAGAGACAGGATGTGCTGTTGCAGGTTTTGCGTAAACTCGCCTCTGTATATGTAGTTGAGGTCCTCCTTGCCTGTCGATCTCATGAGCTCGGTCAGGAAGTCCTTGTTTGCTGTGTCGTTGCCTTGGTTCATGGTCAATTGTTTTATTGTTGTTTGCTATCGTTTACATCAAAATCCTTGCCTTAGTTTGTCAAAATGGAAAAATAATTTTACAAAACATCGAAAAAAGTTGGCGGTGATATTATCAAAAAAGGATGGCTACAACAGCCTTCAGCTGCCTGCCATCCTTGCAAAATGTTGTATGTCAGTTGTTTTTAGAGGTATGCCTTAAGGAGCGTGCTCCTTGAAGTGTTGCGCAACCTCCTGATAGCTTTTTCGCGAATCTGGCGCACGCGCTCACGAGTGAGACCGTACTGGTCGCCGATTTCTTCGAGGCTGAGTTCCTGACATCCGATGCCGAATGAGTACTTGAGTATGGACCTTTCCCTTTCTGTAAGTGTCGAGAAGGCGCGCTCAATCTCCTTGCTGAGCGATTCGTTCATCAGGTTGCCGTCGGCGACTTGAGAGTCGGTGTTCTCGAGGACGTCGAGGAGGCTGTTTTCCTCGCCCTGTACGAATGGAGCATCCACACTGACATGCTTGCCCGACACTCTCATGGTGTCAACCACCTTCTCTTGCGGAAGGTCGAGAATCGCGCTGAGCTCCTCCGGCGACGGTTTGCGTTGGTGCTGCTGCTCGAAGTCGGACACTGCCTTGTTGTACTTGCTGAGCGAGCTTACCTGATTGAGGGGGAGGCGTACTATGCGCGACTGCTCGTTGATGGCCTGCATAATCGACTGGCGGATCCACCACACGGCGTAGGAGATGAACTTGAAACCTCTGGTCTCGTCGAACTTCTCTGCAGCTTTAATCAATCCCAAGTTGCCTTCGTTGATGAGGTCGGGCAGACTGAGGCCTTGGTTCTGATACTGCTTTGCAACGGAAACTACAAAACGGAGGTTTGCCCTCGTGAGTTTCTCGATTGCCGACTGGTCGCCTCTTCTGATTCTCTGCGCCAACTCTACCTCCTCTTCGACGGAAATGAGCTCGTATTTGCCGATTTCCTGCAGGTACTTGTCGAGAGACGCGCTCTCGCGGTTGGTGATTGACTTTGTGATTTTTAGCTGTCTCATAGTCGTTTTTGATTAGACATAAAATATAACTGTAAATGCTGTGGAAAAACGTGGGTGCATACTCCACCTTTTCCACAGCATTTAACGCATGATACAAAAAAATGTTTCGTGATTTTTTTGTTTTTATGATTTGTTAAT
>JAFXMJ010000178.1 GCA_017530465.1 Bacteroidales bacterium | reverse complement strand
CAGCCCATTTCGTTGACGATTAGTTTAATTGTGCCGCTTTGCCAAATTCCGTTCAGCGTAGGCGGCGTTCAGTATTCGGTGCAAAGGTAGTAATTATTATTTGTAAGAACAAAAAAATCTTATCCTCCGCAATTCTTGCATATCTCAGGGCGTGAATCCCTTTTATATTCTATACCGCTAATTATATCTTCGGCGGACTTTGAGTGCAGAATCTCTCGCAGCGAATTGTCCCGCAGATTGCCGAGTTTTAGCTGTGCGTCCTTGTCGTAGCAGCAAGGGAGTACGTCCATATCGATTGTGATTACAGCCGAGTCGATGATGCGCTTGCAGTAGCCGACGGGATTTTTCAGGCGGTTTTGGCTGTCGTAACGCGAATAGCGGTCGATTGTGGTCTTGAAAACCTCAAAATCTTCGGGATTTTCTATCTGCATTGTCTTGAAATAATGCAAATCCGCACCCGCGTCCATTGCCACTTTTCGCGTGGCGTCGAGGTTGTTTTCATTGACCTTGGTGACGAGGGTTTGGACTTCGATGATTGGGGTCTTGACGTTGAGGCGGCGTTTGGCTTCGGCGAGGTTGCGGATGCCATTGACCACCTGATTGAAATCGCCGCCTGCACGGTATGCCGCGTATGTTTCCTGATTGTAGCCATCAAGTGAAACAATCATCTTGTCCAAGCCTGACAACGCAATCTTTTCCGAAAGGGCTTCGTCAAGGTAATGACCGTTGGTGGATGTCGCTGTAAAAATCCCTTTGTCGTGGGCGTACTTGACCATTTCGGGGAAGTCGTTGTGCAATGTGGGTTCGCCCTGGAAATACAGGAACAGGTTCATCGCATACGGTGCAATTTCATCTACGGCGTGGCGGTAGTCGTCCATCTTGATGCGTCCACGGCGGCGGCGGATGACACCGAGGCCAGAGACGCACTCCTTGCATTTGAGGTTGCAGATGTCGCACGGCTCTATCGAATACGACCACGGCATCCCGATATTGACGTATCGGCGGGTGATGCGGCTAAGTAGCCTGCCAAGCGAGCGTGTTATGAGGTTGAATGTCTTACGTGCTGTAAGATAGTGTGTTATGAGCCAAAATTCTTTCATATTGATGCTTCCTGATGGTAACAGGCTGCAAATTTAGTATTTTTTTATTAAATTCTTAACCTAATAATTAGTATCTTTGCGCCGATTTTCCGAAGAAGGCTTTAAAAGAGATGGCAGACAAATACCCATTGTTGGACAAGGTCAATTATCCTGACGACCTCAAGAAGATACCGAAGGACAAGCTACCGCAATTCTGTGACGAGTTGCGGCGGTATGTCATTGAGGTTATCAGTCAGCATCCGGGGCATTTCGCCGCCACTCTCGGCGTCATCGAACTCACTGTGGCTCTGCATTATGTCTATAACACTCCTTACGACCAGATAGTCTGGGACGTGGGGCATCAGGCGTATGCGCACAAGATATTGACGGGCAGGAAAAGCATGTTTGAGACCCTGCGCAATCTCCACGGACTCAGCCCGTTCCCCAACAGGGACGAGAGTGTTTATGACGCTTTTACGGTTGGGCATGCGAGTACGTCAATATCGTCGGCGTTGGGTCTTGCCGTTGCTGCCGAGCAATTGGGACACAGCGACCAGCACGTCATTGCCGTGATTGGCGACGGCTCTATGACTGGCGGAATGGCTTTTGAGGCTTTGAACAATGTCGGCATCCAGCGTTCCAACCTTCTCGTAATACTCAACGACAATCACATAGCCATCGACCAAAACCGTGGCGCACTCAACGATTATCTTCTCGACATCACCACTTCGCGCACTTACAACCGCATCAAGAAGGAGGTGTGGGACACCCTTGGCAAGTTTGAGAGACTTGCACCGGGGACGAGAAATTTTATATCGATGGTGGAGAGCGGCATCAAGCAGACAGTGATGAAACACAGCAACCTCTTTGAGGGTATGGGTTTCCGTTATTTTGGACCAATCGACGGACACGATGTGACTCACCTTGCTGACATCCTCAACGAAATGAAAAACATCCACGGCCCCAAGTTGTTGCACGTATTGACCAAGAAGGGCAAGGGTTACAAGTTTGCGGAAGAAAATCAGACCGAATGGCACGCAACGAGTGCAGCTTTCGACATTGAGACCGGCAAAAAAGTTTCGTCGCCCAAGCCGCAAGGCCCTAAATATCAGGATGTTTTTGGCATCACCCTCACCGAACTCGCGGAGCGCAATCCTAATATAATAGGCGTAACTCCCGCCATGCCAACTGGTTGCTCGATGAATATCATGGCAGACAAATTTCCCGACCGTGTATATGACGTAGGCATTGCCGAGGAACACGCGGTGACATTTTCGGCGGGAATGGCGGCGCAGGGTTTGTTGCCGTTTTGCAACATATATTCGTCGTTCATGCAACGTGCCTACGACCAGATAATCCACGATGTATGCCTTCCAAGGCTTCATGTGGTGCTTTGCCTCGACAGGGCGGGGCTTGTAGGTGCTGATGGTGCAACTCATCAGGGCGCGTTTGACATTTCGTACCTCAGACATATTCCCAATCTAATTGTTGCCGCGCCGATGGACGAGGTGGAGCTGCGCAATATGCTCTACACGGCGGAGTTGTCTCAGTCGCCTTTTGCGATTCGTTACCCTCGTGGCAACGGTCACAATCAAGATTGGCGTCAACCTTTCACAGAGCTTGAAATTGGTCGCGGGCGCATGGTGACGGATGGCGAGGATGTTGCCATATTGTCCATTGGCACAATAGGATATGAAGTAAGCCGTGCGTTAGAAATACTCGCCGCACACGGCATACATCCGGCGCATTATGATATGCGTTTCATCAAGCCTTTGGACGAAGGACTTTTGCACAGTGTTTTATTG
>JAFXMJ010000177.1 GCA_017530465.1 Bacteroidales bacterium | reverse complement strand
GTGGAGTTGTCGCCCACCACGGTATCGTTGAGCCCAACCCAAATTGAAATGCTGAAAATACTGTTCTATAGTTGTTGTGCTTGTTCTAACAACTATGTCATCATCATTGCCATCTCTATCTTTTAGAATTTTCGCATAGGTTATTACCAATTCTCTATCATAGATAATTTTGGCATATCCATCAACAAGCCATAAATGCCCTACTTTATCTTTGTTTCCTTTAGCATTAACTACGTGTGTTTCACCTCTTATAACAACAGGTCTCTTAAGGTCAATGGATTCTTTTATTCCACCTGCTCCATCAAACGAATAACCTGACAATTCGTTCATAACATAACCACTTTTTTTTAACAATGCAATAGCTTCATCCGTAGTCGAATTACTACCCGAAGGTGAATATTGTGTATTCATAGCATATCCAACATTATACTAATTTAGCAACACTGGTTTCGAAATTATCATCCTCATATAGAATAGAATTCCAATTTATCTTTTCCCCATTCACAAATAATGGACATTTCCAATATGCCATTAATTGGGCAATACCAATTGATTGACATCCAGCAGGACACACTTCCCCTTGTTTTTCTGAAACAACATTATTGTAAGGTCTGTTTTGATGCCATGCTGTCCTGATGTATGGACCAATTTTATGAGAACTACGGTACTTTGTGTAGCGTTCAATTTTAATGATGCGCAAATTATTACTAGTAGGTTGTAATTTTTTAGACAAAATTGTAATCGAATCAATTGGTAGTTCCAAGCCGTCCGACAATTTGCTAATCAAGTTTTTTTCAATTGAATCCCTTATCAACTCCGCTCTTGAAATGTAATAGTCGATGTAATCCTGTGCCATATCCAAGAACAGATTGATACCAGGATTGTCAGAATCTAAATGAATACTTCCCTCATCAGAATAAGCAAGAATCGGAGCTGGAGTCCTGAGATCAGCGCTTACAACGGCATAGCCGTCATCGTAGTTGAACACATAAAGCATCGTGTCAAGCAACTCATGACCATCGTTAGATTTGCTTAGTTTATGCTTGGAACGGACAAGCACTTCACATTGTGGTGCAAAAGAACCAAACTTGGAGAGAGTAGAAACAGAACTTTCATTGCCAAAAAAGTTATCTGCAATTTCTGCAGCCTGTTCCTTGGAGAGTTTAGGTGTCTTGTTCGCCCATTCGTCAAGCAAGACTCGCTCTTCTCGCGTAAGAACTACGCGAGGTTTAGCAGTGGATGTGTCCGTCGCCGCTGTTAGCGTTTCGCTATTCTCGATTGGCGCAAAGTCGTCGCCGCACGATTGCAAACCCGCACTAAACAACAGCAACAACACCATCAAATAGAAAAATCGTTTCATGCTGAAGTCGTTTTTTGCGTTTATAAATAATGTATTAACTTTGCGATACAAACATATCGCAAATAAATGACCTATGCAATCCTCCAAACGGGTGAATTGTAAATTATTTTTGACCCAATCGGGTGAAAAAATCACAGCAAATCGTTGCTTGAAACGAAAATGATTGCCTCGGTCATGCTGTTCACCTGCAGTTTTTTGAATAGTTTTTTCTTTTGGCTGCGCACAGTTTCCACGCTCACATGGAATATTTTGCTTATCTCTGTTGACGAGAGGTTTTGCGCCGCATAGCGGATGATTGCTTTTTCTTTTTCGGAAAGAACAATCTGTGTCAGTGGAATCCAACATTTCTTCTCCCGCGAATATTTATAAGTTTTGCCGTTGGTTGTGTTTTTCATCACAATGTGTCCCGATTCGTTGCTTGATGACACCGATACGGCGCATACAGCCAGCCATATCTTGCCATTATTAAACATCATCGGGTTATAACGTTGGTTGAATGTGAATTGGTTGTAACGAAAATCATACGAAACAACATAGTCAAGACATTCATTTGCAGGGAGTTTCGCCCAAAATTTGAAAGCCGCGTCATTGATTTCGTACAGCATCGCCAAATCTTCTTCCGGAAAGTGTTTCAAATACGCACTGAGTCCAGTTTTCAAAAGTTCAACGGCATCCATGCCGCTCCATATCCTTATATTCTCAGAAACATAGATTACATTCTTTTTGTAATAGTCCAGTAAATACACACCACACCCCGTCGTCCTTACCATCGATTCTACGGAGGCGACAATAGAATCAATTACTGCATACTCTTTTTCGTCAACAAAATCTACAGTATTCGAATCTATAAAGAAATCTGCAATAGTTTTATACATATTTTTGTTCCTATTTATTTTTGAGTACAAAATTACAACAAACCATTCATTTCTCAAAATTGCTAATACATAAAATAATGTGTATCTTTGCACCACGAAAACGAAACCGATGGACGCAAAATATTTTGAAGAACAGATTTTTCATGTTGACAATGACGCCGACTTTGAACGTTTGGCGTTGCAACTATATGACTTTCAGCGAGAAAACAATCCTGTATTTCGTCGTTACCTCCAATACTTGGGCAGGGACGGCAGGGCGAGTTCGTTGGAAGACATTATCTGTATGCCCGTAGGATTTTATAAGGATTATGAAATCAAAACCACCGATTTCGTAGAAAAATTGACTTTTACAAGCAGCGGCACCACGGGCAAGCAGACGAGCCGTCACTTCGTAAAAAATCCACACATATATTATAAGTGTCTGCTGAAAGGTTTTGAAGAATTTTATGGCGACATCAGGCAATACACGGTGTTGGCATTGCTGCCGGCGTACTTGGAGCGCACTGGGTCGTCGCTCGTTACGATGGTGGAGCAACTGATGGAAGCCTCTGGCAACGGCACGGGCGGATTTTTCCTGTATGATTTCGAGTCGTTGGCGCAGCATTTAGATTGGCTCACTGACCATAATAAAAAGGTGTTGCTCGTCGGAGTTACATTTGCTCTCCTTGACTTTGCGGAACAATACAAGCGCAACTACGGCGACCGCGTCATCATAATGGAGACTGGCGGTATGAAGGGACGGCGCAAGGAAATGGTACGCGAAGAAGTCCACGAAATTCTTTGCAAAAGTCTTGGAGTCAACGCAATACATTCAGAATACGGAATGACGGAGCTATTGTCGCAGGCGTATTCGGACGGCGGCGGCATCTACCGCGAGACATCCGCAATGCGCATACTCATCCGCGACCACAACGATCCCCTGCAATACGTCGGACGTGGCGTATCGGGCGGCATCAATGTAATCGACCTCGCCAACATCTACTCTTGCAGCTTCTTGGAAACCAGCGACTTGGGCATCAAGTATGACGACGGCACGTTCAAAGTTTTGGGACGATTTGACGACGCCGACCGTCGCGGCTGCAACCTGCTTTACGCGGGGTAGCTCACCGCTCCCCTACCCCATCCGCTGCTCCATACGGGCGAGCCGTGCCGAAATGTCTTCGAGCATAGTCTCCACGTGGTCTTCCTTGTCGAAACACCTTATAATATAGCGAATCTCATATACCTTCAATGCGTCTGCATCACTGACGTTGCCATTGGAGATTGAGATGCCGGAGCGTTTCAAGAGCAAAGTGCGCCCACGACTGCCGTCGTCAAAAAGGTTTCTGCCCGAATCCTTCTCGCCGACTATCAATATGCTCCGCCCATACTGCATTGCTATCATATTGCCGCCAAAGCCCGGTATCTGAATGTATTGACGGTAGGCATACACATTGCCCTCCGCCACCGCCATAGCAAAATCGGCTATTTCGTCGGCGCAGACATACGGCACACCCCGCTCAGATGGCGTATGAGGCACATTGCCGCCATCAGCAAGACTGCGGCAGATGAGGTCTTCGAGCGAAACTCCAAAATAATTGGCAATCTTAACAATGAGATCCAACTTGGGTTCGGCGCGCTCTTCCTCGTATGCTCCCACCGCCGTGCGCTTGAGTCCAAACACTTCTGCGAAGGCTGACTGGCTCATTTGGCGGCTGTTACGCAAAAATCTTAAGTTTTGACCAAAAAAAGACATAAAAAAATTAAAAAAAATTTGATTAATAAAAAAAAATGACCTATATTTGACCTGACAAAATTAATAAAAATAAAATACAAATACTATGGGATTTTTTCAAAGAATATTCAGGTGGGGCAAGTCCGAGGTTAACAGTGCCATGGACTCCCTCGAAGACCCTATCAAGATGACTGACCAGGGCATCAAAGACCTCGAGTCTGACCTTGAAAAGAGCATCAAGGCTCTCGCATCAGTGAAGGCAAGTTGCATCACAGCCAAGAACGACCTCGAAAAGGCAAAGCAGGATGTGGACGACTACCAGAAGAAGGCGATGACATTCGTACAGGCTGCAGAGCAGGGCAAAATCTCGCACGAAGAAGGCGACCGCCTCGCTACTCAGTGCCTTGAGAAGAAGAGCCAGCGCAGCCGCGACCTTCCGCAGCTCGAAGCCAACTACACAAGGCTCCAGGGGCAGGTATCAAAATTTGAGGATACCATCAAGACCCTCAAGGCTCAGATCGACAAGTGGAAAAACGAGGCTAAGATGCTCAAGGCTCGCGCCAAGGTGAGCGAAGCCACAGCCAACGTCAACAAGCAGCTTGCCGGCATCGATTCCACCGACACCGTAGCAATGCTCGAAAAGATGAAGGAGAAGGTCAACGAGCAGGAAGCCCTCGCTGATTCTTACCTCGAGATTGCAGCTATTGGCGGCTCTGCCGACATCGACAACGCTTACCAGGCTCTCGGCGGCGGCGTTGAGGCTCAGAGCGAACTCCTCGCACTCAAAGCACAGATGCAGGAGACCAAGGCTATCGCAAGCGGCAACGCAGCAGACGCACAGACAATGAGCAATGCAGCCACATCAGACCTCGACCAGCTCAAGCAGCAGATGGCGGCACAGCAGCAGACTGCATCCGCCGACCGTCCAATGCAGCAAGCCGACCAGGCTCCTTTGGAATAACAATGCAAACCTTTGTTAAATAATTGTACAGCAAGCCTTACAATGCAAATTGTAGGCTTGCTTTGTTTTATTATTTCACTGTTGCATCGTTTTTTATGTTTTATTGATTAATTGATTCACTAATTTATTGACAATGAGCCTTTATCAATTGTCCAAACGGATAGACAAGCGCTACGCTGAAATGACGCCAAACCAAAAGTCGCTGACCTTCATCGGCATCATCGCCCTGATTGTATTGCTATTGTTTTTGGGCGGGTGGATTATATTTAGCAAACAACGACAATCCGAAGATGTGGAGCGGTACATCGACAAGTTTGAGGAGTCAAAGCAAAACTACTACCTCGCCACAATAGCCAACAGCAACCTTGAAAAAAAGTTGCAGGAACTCAATCTGCGCCTTGCCGAACTCATCAACAATACCATCGAGCTTCAACGAATGGCTGAACAACTTACCGCCGAAAACGTTAGCCTCGAGGAAATCCGCAGAGAGATGGAAAAAGGACTTAAACGCACCAAGACACAATTGGACAAGATGCAAGGCTCTGTAAATTACCTCATTGACCAACGAGAAAATCAAATCTTCGAAACCGGGGAAAAACTTAAAATCGAAAAATCAAACACCCACGGAAAATATTAACATAAAAAGCCATCGCCTTGCGGCGACGGCTTTTTTTTATAAACAAAAATTACCGTCAATTTTTCATCAATTATCGAAAATTTTTCTTATTCGATAACCATACTAAAAAATTGACGGTAATTTTTTGTTAATTGACGATAATTCACGTTCAAAAACGTCGCCGTAAGCGGCGAAAATTATCGTTTATCTTTGCTTACCAGCCTTCAAAGTGTTTTTGAGGAGTGAGCAGATTGTCATTGGACCTACACCGCCGGGGACGGGGGTGATATAGGAACAGAGCGGCGCAACATTCTCAAAATCAACATCACCGCAGAGTTTCCAGCCCGATTTGGTCTTGTCGCTCTTGACGCGGGTGGTGCCAACGTCGATGATTGCGCAACCAGGCTTCACCATATCGGCGGTCACAAAACCAGGCTTGCCAATGGCTGCAACCAAAATATCGGCGGTTTTGGTGATTTCTTTGAGGTTTTCGGTGCGCGAATGGCATACAGTAACTGTTGCATCGACGCCCTTCTGACTCATCAGGATGCTCAGCGGACGGCCAACAATGTTGCTGCGGCCAATGATTACGCAATGCTTGCCAGCGGTAGGGATGTTGTAACGCTTGAGCAAATCAACGATGCCCGAGGGGGTTGCCGATACAAAAGTGTCAAGACCTGCCACCAACCTACCAAGATTGACTGGATGGAAACCATCAACATCCTTCTTCGGGTCGATAGCCTCGATAACTTTCTGTTCGTCAATATGTTTGGGCAACGGCAACTGAACGATAAAGCCGTCCACATCGCTGTCGTCGTTGAGTTTTGCAACGGTTTTCAGAAGTTCGTCCTCGGTGATGTCGTCCTCAAAACGAATCAAAGACGATTTGAAACCGACCTCCTCACAGGATTTAATCTTGTGCGCCACGTATGTCTCGCTGCCGCCGTCGTGTCCTACGAGCACGGCTGCAAGGTGCGGGGCGCGTCCGCCGTTGGCAATTATCTTTTTAACTTCCTCGGCAATCTCCTGCTTAATCTCCGTGGAAGTCTTCTTTCCGTCAATCAGTTCCATTTTGTATTATCGTTTCATCTTAGACATAAGACCTGCGATGCGCCTTGCGCCGCCGCCCGACATCATCTTCATAATTTTGCGGGTTTCCTCAAACTGCTTGAGCAACCTATTTACAATGGACACATTGGATCCGGAGCCTTCCGCAATCCTGCGACGGCGGCTGCCGTTGATAATCTGCGGATTTTCGCGCTCCTCGGGTGTCATCGACATAATAATCGCCTCAATCTCCTTGAATGCGTCGTCAGAAATATCGAGGTTTTTGATAGCCTTGCCAACGCCAGGAATCATCGACGCGAGATCCTTCAAGTTGCCCATCTTCTTGATTTGCTGAATCTGGGCGAGGAAGTCGTTGAAATTGAATTGGTCTTTGAGAATCTTCTTTTGGAGTTTCTTAGCCTCCTCCTCGTCGTACTGCTGCTGGAGTTTTTCGGCGAGAGACACGATGTCGCCCATACCGAGGATACGGTCAGCCATACGGGAGGGGTAGAAGATGTCGAGAGCATCGATTTTTTCGCCCGTGGACACAAATTTGATGGGCTTGTCAACAGTATAACGGATACTGAGCGCAGCACCACCACGTGTATCACCGTCGAGCTTGGTGAGGACAACGCCATCAAAATTGAGCCTTTCGTTGAATGCCTTGGCGGTGTTCACTGCGTCCTGACCGGTCATGGAGTCAACCACGAAAAGGATTTCAGTGGGGTTGGTCTCCTTCTTGATGTTGGAGATTTCGTTCATCATCTCCTCGTCAACTGCAAGACGACCGGCGGTATCGATGATTACAACATCGTTGCCGTTTTTCTTAGCCTGCTCGATGGCTGCCTTGGCGATTTTAACGGGGTTCTTGTTGCCGTCCTCAGTATAAACCGGCACTTGGATTTGCTCGGCAAGCACCTTGAGCTGTTCGATAGCCGCCGGACGGTAAACGTCGCCAGCCACGAGCAACGGCTTTTTAGCCTTGTTTTTCTTGATGAAATTGGCAAACTTGCCGGAGAACGTGGTCTTACCCGAACCCTGGAGACCGGCGATAAGGATAATCGCGGGGTTGGCTTTGAGGTTGACCTCGGTTTCAGTGGTGCCCATAAGGGTAATCAACTCGTCGTGAACGAGTTTGATCATCAGCTGGTTGGGCTTCAACTCGCCCTGCACCTGCGTACCGAGAGCCTTCTCCTTTACCTTGTTGGTGAACTCCTTTACTATATTGTAGTTGACGTCGGCGTCGAGCAAAGCCCTGCGCACCTCCTTCAACGCCTCCACGACGTTGATTTCGGTGAGTTTGCCCTCGCCCTTTATCATCTTGAACGACTGTTCAAGTTTTTCGGATAAACTTTCAAACATTTTGCTTTTGCTTTTGGGTATTATTTTTACAATGCGGCAAATATAATAATTTTTTTTGGGATTTCGTGAAAATAATTGTAGTTTTGTGGAAAAATATTTGAAACCCAATCAACAACATGACAAAACAAACCCTCCGCGCCCAAATCCGCGCCGCAAAACGCTCATACTCATCGGCACAACTTGCGATTTTTTCCAATAATTTGTGCATCAAGATTTTGAATATGCCGACATATCAATCGGCGCACACCTTATTATTATATAATCCGCTGCCAGACGAGGCGGACATTTCACCAATCATTAACGATGCGTATAAAAACGGCAAAACCGTCTTATTTCCCAAGGTCGTTGGCGACGATTTGGAGCTGCATATATATAAAGGTGTGGACACATTGGAACGCGGTGCTTTTGGCATTTTGGAGCCGACGGGGGAAGTTTTTTGGGATTATAATCAAATAGAATTGGCCATCGTGCCGGGCATGGCTTTCGACAAGGCAGGACACCGTCTCGGTCGCGGCAAGGGATATTACGACAGGCTTTTGCCAAGGCTAACATATGCGCATAAAATCGGCGTATGTTTCCAATTTCAATATCTTGACACTGTACCGAGCGAGGCGCACGACGTATGCATGGACAGCATAGCGTGCGGGGGATGATTCATCAATGCTGAGTTCTTACCGTTTTATATAGTACAAATAAATGAAGTCCAGCAATCTCGTCGTCGGGAATACTTCTTAAACTGATTTGTGTTGTACGTTTTTGATTGTCAATCATATATGTCATTATCAATTCTGTACCCAATTCATTGCCACCCAATCCACTGATTAGCGTATTAACAAAACGGAAGGTGATGTCATCTTTCGGGACGTCAATCATAACTTTGCCATTCTTTTTAAAAATGCATCGATCTTCGTCCCACTTGAAAGAATATTCTTTTTTTCTAAACAGGCATATTGGTATTATGATTATGTCTAACAACAAATAAAATAATACAGTAATAATAAATAAAATTAAGAAGAAACCCAAGGGAAATAACGAAAAAAAGGCACTTTCGTCCCATTCCATCCTTTTAAAAATCACAAAATATGCAAACAACATCAATCCAACAGCAAGTCCCAAACCAGCCAACGGTTTCAGTATTGACAGCAACGAGCGTTCCTGCGCTACCAACACCGCTTTCCAGGACGTCTTGAGTATTAATTCCGGAGGTGCCATTGTATTTTACAAAAAAATGTCTGGCATCTTATAAATAAAATGCCAGACATTTTTCTTGAATGTTTCGTTATGCTTCTTTGGTGATGTACTTGGCGCAAGCCCAGCCCTCAACAACAGCCTTGATGCGGAACATATTTTCCTGCTGCTCGATGATATTGAACTTGGTGCCAGATTTGAGGTCGCTTACAAGACGGCGCGATTTTTTGCAGTCGCTGTAGAGCATTGCACTGTCGGTGGTGAGCTCGCCGTCGTATTCGCTGTCGGTATTGTCCTGAATGATAAATTCCTTGTCAATCCAGCCAGTGATTTCGTGGAGGATATTGTACCACTCCTTGGTGGAATCCTGACCGATGATGTAGATGTACGTACCAGCCGCCATAGGACTCGATTTGAGCGGCGCAGTAGATGACGGGCCTTGGCGGAAATTGAGTTTCACCTTTGCCTTGCCAACTACAAGCGATGACGCAGCCGATTTGCTTACGGCGTTCTGGAAGAGGTCGTTGATATTGACGGTGGAATTCTGGGCAAAAATCTCGTCCCTCAGAGCGTCGAGCGGGAAAGCTGGACCCGGGTCGCACTTACGTCCGGGGGCAATCTCCTCGTGTCCAAGGATTTCGATGATATTGTATGCCTTGCAAATTGCCTTGCAGAGAGCCTTGACAGCCGCAATCTGCTCGTCGGTGTATTTGTACCAATAGGTCATCGTAGTTACGGCGTTGCGATGCTTGCCCGTGAACACCTTGCTCAAAGGTGTCGGGGTCTTT
>JAFXMJ010000176.1 GCA_017530465.1 Bacteroidales bacterium | reverse complement strand
TGAGCCAAAAATTGGAGAGATTGGTAGATGTGAGTCCTGCGCGTGTGAGCACTGCCTCGTTGACGTTGGTGGTTACGCGGATTACTCCGTCCTCGGGGAAGTGGGAGATTGCGGTATCCGCGCCGTCGTCCTTGTTGCAGCCCGTGAGCATCAAGCCCGCTGTGGCTGCTATCATTAGTGTCCTGAGTGTTTTCATAGGATTTACGGTTTGTAGATTTATTGATTTGTTGATTATCGATTTGTTGATTATCGAATTATGAATTATGCATTATGAATTATGCATTGACACTACATCGCCTGACCGCCGTCGATGGTCTCGCTGTCGAATTGCCCGTGGTGGTGGCAATTCACGTTTGCTGTTGGCAAGCGTTGCTACCAGAGAGTCCTTGAGATTGAATTTTATTCTATGGTGAAGGTAATGCTTTGGATGCCATATATGGAAGCACAAATAGTGACGCTCTCTGCTTCGCCCGTCCATGTCAGTCTGTAAATATTATCCCAGCGATCGGGGTCATCATCAGGATAAGGTTGGTATTGACCAATCTTTACCTTGTCCCATCCACCTATCGCGGTCTCATCAGCATAAGTGCAGATAATCTCAATCTTCGTGAATTTGCCCAACGTGGTAGTGAAGGTGTTGGTTCCGTAGTCGTAGAAGTTATTGTAGAAATGTGCATAGACATAGTCAGAGGTAGGGATGGAAGTCAGAGTCACACCGTCCTGACTATAAGTGCCATCACCGGTGTTATTCATATTGTCCCAAGTAACCGTGATAGGTACAACTGTCGATTCTTCTGTCGGTTCTTCGCCCTCTGCATACGCCTGGCCGCCGTCGATGGTCTCGCCGTCCTCCCATTCTTTGATGCTGACGGTGCCGATTTCGATTTTGTTGCGGCCTACGATGAGGTTGAGCGTGGTGATTTTGCCCGATACGAGGGGGATGTCTTCGTTGTGAGTGTAGGTGTAGTTTTTGCCGTCGATGGTGATGGTGACGGTGCGGAATCCTGTCTTCTGCGGAATCATCAGAGCGCGGTACTTGGCGGCGAAGTTGTCGTTGTCGGCGACGGGCTGCTCCGTGAGGGTTACTGTGGCGTCGGCGTCGAGGGTCGGGGTGATTTCCTTAGCCAAATAGTTGATGGTGCAGGAGTTGGCAGCCTTGGCTTTGCAGGCTGTGATGTTGGGCTTGCCGTTCCACTGCGTGCGGAAGTTCATATTGACGTACAACTTTGCCATCGCGTGGTCAAAGATGAGCGGCACGGGGTTTTCGGTTGCCTTCATTGCCCTGGGTACGAGCGCGTAGAGGAGGTCGTTCTTTTCGTAGTCGGTGTCGTCGAGCGTGAAGGGGTCTGCCGCCAAATTCTCCACACGGCGCGTCGGATAGATGCCGAGGAAGTAGTGCAGGGTCACCATATCCTGCCAAAGCATCTCCTGTTCGGGCACCCATTTGCCGTTGGTGAGGAGGGTGTTGCTTACGCCGTCCACAACGAATGACTGCGGCGTGGTGTTCTGATTGTCGGTCCAGGCGTAGAGGGAGAGCTTGTCGCCCTCGTCGAAGACTGTCGAATTGCCCGTGGTGGTGGCGCGGGTCATTGCGCCCACCTGAGCCTCCACGGTGATGTGCGTCGGGGCTTCTTCGTCCTGTCCGCTGCTCGCACCCTTGTCGCACGAGGCGAGAAGAAGGGCGAGGATGGTTAGGGGTAATAGGGTTCTATTCATAATAATAGTAACAGTTTATGTTGTGATTACTCGTCGGGATTGAGGATTTCGCCGTCGGCGGTCCAGTTTTGTTGCCAGTCGTTGATGTCGGTACCAGAGACATAGATGTATGGGGAGAGGCCGTTGTAGGCGATTTCCATTACATAATACCGTCCCGATTCCATCTTGGGCGCGTCCACGGTACTTGTGAGCGTCACGCCGTTGTATGTGGCGTAGAGCGTGATGATTGTGCGGTCGTTGCCAAGGGCGGTGGGCATCAGGGTGCGGTTTTCGATTTTTTGGATGCCGCCGCCCGACAATGAGCCGAGTTGTACGTCGTCAACGCTCTCCGCGCTTATCTTGGGCGTGGTGAGTTCCACGTATTGCGCCACTTTGGAAGCCTCCGCAGTGATTGTCGCGCCGTCGGGAACGCCCGTTATCGTTATCGAAATCATCGACAGCAGGCGTTTCAGTTGGAACCTCGCGATGGTGATTTCGCCGTCCTTGACCGTTGCCGTCACTATGCCGTACCACGACTGATGCGGCGACGACGATGGGTCTTTGAGCGCGGCGGTGGTGGCGGGCAGGTTGTTGCCGCCCTTTTCGGTCGCGCTCTGTGTGACGATGTAGCCGTCTTTCTCCGCCATATCCACCGTCACCAAAAGGTCGTAAGTGCCTTCGGGGATTTGTTGGAGGGCATCGGCGGCGTCTTCGGGCGAGGCAAAATCGTAGTTTTTCAAGAAACCGTCCGCGCCGCTTGCTGTGATTCTGACGCCGTCGATGGGCGAGAGGATGTCATCGTACTCGTCCCAATACAACTCGAAGGCGAGGTAGCCGACCGCCTTGTCGCCATATTCGCTGTCCCAATATTCGTGGCTGCGCTCCTTCTTGCACGAAATCAGGAACATCGTCAACACTATGATTATCAAAAGCTTCGTCTTCATATTTGTTGATTTTTCGATTTGCTGATTTGTTGATTTTCGATTGTCAATTGTCAATTGTCAATTGTCAATTTTCTATGATGATTTCTACGCGACGCGCCGTCTTGTTGTCGGGGGCGGCGTGATCCACTCCCTTGCCGACTACATTCACGAAGCGGCTATCCGACACGCCCGACAGCATCAGGCGGCGTTTGATGAGGTCGGCGCGGCGTTGCGAGAGGTATTGGTTGTACTCCACCGTGCCCACCTTGGAACAATAGCCGTAAATGCTGATTTTGGCTTGCGGATTGTCTTTCAGGTAGTTGGCTATTTCGCGGAATTTCGGATACTCTTTTTGCGAGATTGAGACACCATTGTCGGCGAAGTAGATTGTCGGCAGGACGGTTGTAGACTTTTGTGGTTCAATATCCTGACGGTCAGGCTCTTGACTCTTGCTGTCGTCTGTGATGTCGGGCGTCGGGGTGTCGTTGTTGTTATTATCCACAACTACTACGGGCTGCGTCTGCGTGGTGTCAACAGTCGGAATGTCAACGACTTGGATGTTGGTTGTGGTGTCGGGCGCGGGCTTGATGTCGGTGTAAGGCTCGGCGGGTTTTTCGCCGCAAGTCCTGCCAAAATGGTAGGCTATCCTGACGCCGCCGTCCCAAATAAGGTTGCTCTCGTGGTGGTGCTTGGGGATGTTGTCAAAACGGTCGCCAGAGAGTCCCGTGACGCCGCCAAATATTTGTATGTCAATGTTTTTGGATACGAACACCCCCGCCGCAGCCTGTGCGCCGCAGCCAAAATGGTTTTGACGGTCGTATTTTTGTTTGAAATTTTGGGAAGTGAGTTTATTTTTGGTGCTGACGAGCGAGATTTGCGGTGCTATTGTCAGTGAAAAACGGTTGCAAGGTTCGGTGAATATTTTGATGAGGTCGATGTTAAGTTGTAACGCCAACTTTGCGGTTTGTGTCTTTGCTGTGATGTTTTTGTAAAATTCGCCGCTCTGGTCGATGACGGGGGCGAAGTAAGCAAGATTGTCGGCTGAGAGCCAAAACGGGTCGCAGGTCTGTGCGGTGAGTTTCATCGAGCCGACGCCCGCCGAGCCTTCCAATGCAAAGACGGAGTTGAAGCCATATCCGCCAAACACTCCTACCGCGCCGCCGATGTTGCTCTTTTCGGTGGTGACGCTCCGGAATGTGCATTGTCCAAGCGTTGCGCCTCCCGACGCGCCGAAGTACCATCGCCCTGAGTTGTCGGTGTCCTGTGCCTTCAACGCGCTGACATTCAGCACCATACACAGTAAAGTATACATTACCCATCTTTTTTCC
>JAFXMJ010000175.1 GCA_017530465.1 Bacteroidales bacterium | reverse complement strand
TGGCGTTGAAGTCGTAGAACCAGTAGCCGACGTTGATTTTTTCGCCGTCGATTTTCATTACTGACATCACGGGCGCGGTAAGGAGCGAGATGTATGTCGTCCTGCCAGAGATTGAATATGAGGTTTTGTCTTTCTTGATTGGTCCTTCAAAAGTGAAGCGCGAGGTCAGGAGTCCGATTGAAAAACTGTTGGAAAATTTCTGCATATCGCCGTCCTTTGTGCGCACGTCGATGACCGACGACGCCCTGCCGTTGTAACGTGCTGGGAACGATGATTTGTAGAATGTTACCTTCTTGATGGCTTCGGGCGTGAACACCGAGAAAAATCCAAACAAATGGTCAACCTTATAGACCGGCGCACCGTCCAAGAGGATGAGATTTTCATCGCCGCCGCCGCCGCGCACATAAATCGCCGACGAACCCGCAGAGCCTTGCTGGACGCCCGGCATCAGTTGCACGGTGCGCATTACGTCTGTCTCGCCGAGTATGGCGGGCGTGTGCTCGATGAATTTCACCGGCACATCGAGGCTGCCCATCCTTGTTGAGGCGATTTCGGCATCCTCTTTTTCGGCTGTGACAACGATTTCGCCGAGTTCAGCCTTTTCGGAGAGGGCGATGTTGATGGTAATGTTGTCGTGGAGGTCAACGGCTTGACTCTGAGGTGTGTAGCCCACGTAGGAGAATTTGAGGGTGTGGTTGCCCTCCGTAAGAGTCAGCGAGTAAAAACCGAAGACATTGGTGATTGCGCCTTGCTTGGTGGTTTCGTCATAGACCGTCGCGCCGATAAGGGTTTCTGACGACCGGGAGTCGGTGATGTATCCGCTCACAGTTACCTTCTTCTGAGCAAACGCATTGAGGCTCAGAAGGAGAAATAACAAAATTAGTTTGTGTTTCATCTTTGATTATAATTATTAAAAATTCAGGCGGCAAAATTACGAAAAATACGTATGCCAAACAAGAAAATTCGAGAAAAAATCAAACCCTTACGCCAATCAGCGTGATGTCGTCCACCTGCATACGTTTGCCGCGCCATTTGGTGATGGCGTCGTCGAGGAGGCTGTATTGGGTGTCAATAGGCTTGTCGTGTATCTCCGTCAATAGCGCAACAAGGTTTTTAACGAGGAATTTGCGGACGCTTTGATGATAAATCTCGCCGCCGGGCTGGTCTTGGATGCCGTCGGAGAATGTGTAAATCATATCGCCCTGCTTGATGGGTATTATATGCGTGCGGAAATGTTCTTTTTCAGCAAAAAAGCGTCCCACGGGCATCCTGTCGCCGTCGAGTGTGGTCGTCTTGCCCTGCCTTATCAATACCGCCGACTGATTGGCTGCGGCGTATCGCAATTCCATCGAGTCGAAATCGTAGCTGCAAATGGTCATATCCATACCGTCGTCGATTTCGCTGTCGTCGGATACCAATGTCGTCTTCACGAAATCCCTCATACGGTCGAGAATGGTGCCGGGATTGGCGGCGTCGTATTCCGTGGCGCAAAATTCCTTCAACGCCGATATGCCGAGCATCGAGAGAAATCCGCCCGGGATGCCGTGACCTGTGCAGTCGGCGGTAATCATCACGTGGAATCTGCCGCATTGCGCCACGCAGTAATAGTCGCCGCCCACGATGTCGCGGGGCTTGTAATAGACAAAATTTTCGGGGAAGAGTTCGTCAATCTCCGATTTTGGGGAGATGGCGGCCTTTTGGATGCGCTGTGCGTAGTTGATGCTGCTCATCAGCTTGTTGTTGACCTGCTCCACAGCCTGCATCTGCTGAGTGATGATGTCTTTCTGCGCCTCGATTTCGGATTTTTGGTTCCAGATTTCGTCGCGCTGCGCCTCGATTTCAGATTTTTGCTGGTCGAGGATGTGGTTTTTCTGCATCAGGTCTTCGTTGGCCTTTCGCTTGATTTTAAGGGCTTTCATCCTGTTGATTACCAGCAATGTCACCAACAATAGCACCACACCGAGCGAGATTATGATGATGCGCATCTGCTTTTGCTTGGCATCAGCCTCCGCCTTGTGAATACGCATTTCCTGCTCCTGCTCCGCCTTGTGGATTTTCACCTCCTGCTCCGCTTGGAATTTTGCCACAATGTTCATTGTGCTGTCGTTGATGGACGATTCCTTGTAATAGTGCATCTTTTCGGTGGCTTCGAGGGCGTTTTTGTAGTCGCCAATTTTTTTATAGACGTTGACAAGATGCCTGTAATACTCAGAGATAACAATGTCGCGCTGGTCGGATTGCAAGTATTGTTCACATCTGAGCAATACGTTGATGGCTTCCTTGTCCCTCCCTACAAAGGAAAGATACCGCGCATAACATTGCAGAGTTGTCAACTGGTTGCTGTTGTAATTGGTGTTGATGAAATAATTGCCGATTTTTTTGATGTAGTCGAGACAGCTGTTGGCGTATGCCTTTTCGTTGTTTTGTTCGGCGTAGGCGATGTAAGCCTGCGCCATAAACAGGTATGTCTCGTATTTGAGGTTGATGTAATATGCATCGTCGGTGGGTATGGTGTCGAATATGTAAGCGGATTTTTTGAGATAAAACAGCGCGTCCTTTGGTGAGCCGATTTCGAGTTCCATATAGCCGAGCAGCTGGTAGTCGTAAGCCTCGTTGAGATAGGTGCAGCTCGCCGAATCCATCAGCAACGCCTTCATAAAATACTCCTTGGCTGTCTCGTGAAAACGCAAATCCATATTTACATTGCCAATCGACTGGTATGCGTATGTGATGCAGGCGGTGTCATTAAGCTCCGTATAAAGCTCCAACGCCTTGCCCAAATGTGTAAGGCTGCTGTCGTTGAGGTTGAGGTCGTGGTAACATTTGCCGATGGCGATGTTGTTGTCGGCGATTTTGTTCTTTTTGGACAGCTTCTCATAATATGGCTCCGCCTTGAAAAAATATTTCAACGCCTCGCTTGACCTGTCCTGCATAAAATACGAAACGCCGATGTTGTAATAATTGTCGCCAATAAACTTGGCGTCGCCGTCATTGCACAAGTCCAACGAAAGTTGGGCGTATTTGATGGCGGTGTCAGAATTGTCGGCTACAACCCCTATTTGGTAGTACCAAAACATCTTGGAGCTGTCGGGCGAGTCGGGCTTGACGAGGGCGAGGATGCTGTCAACCTTGATTTGGATATTGTCATCAACTTCCGCGTCGTCCTCCGTCTCCTGGGCGAGAACGGGGACCACGTACAATATAAGCAGCAATATGATGAAATATCGTTTCATTTTTGAGCGCATTAATGCTGCAAATATACAAAAAAATGGGATAAGGACGGCGCGACGCTTACTTTTTTTTCTTCCCGCCCTTAAAAAAGCTGTCAACAATCAGGCTCACCAATATATAAATGAGCATATAGACCAAAATCTTGAATATGTTGCCTTTGGGGACTAAGTGCGGAAAATAATGTCTGAAAGCCAAGACTGCAACGACAGCCACTACAATCCTCACGAGATGTTTCACTACATCCTGCCACGAAATGTTGAGATTGAGTTTTGACTTTGACATAGGGAATTGCCGTTGGGAAATTTTTTATGGGCTGTCGGACTGCTCGCTTCCTACAAGTTCTCCAACCTCGCCGACAAGGTTTATGACGGCGACGCCATGGGCATCGGACTGTCGTACGGCTATGT
>JAFXMJ010000174.1 GCA_017530465.1 Bacteroidales bacterium | reverse complement strand
TAACACCTTCTACGGCTCATACGTTGCCGCTGCATACGGCACCACACCCGAGAGCAACCTCAAAGAGCCTTACGCCCTCAAAAACAACATCAACCACGTTGTCCTCAATACCGACGGCTCGATTGTGGGCTACAAGTATTTCAATTTCACTGACTTCAAGGGCAAGAATGACGTTTGGCTCCTCCTCGGTATGAAACCCGAAGGCATTGACGGCAAAATTGAGGTTTACCTCGACCGTCCGTGGGCTAAGCAAGGTGGCAAACTCGTCGGCACACTCAACATTAAAGCCGATATGCCGCAGGCCTCCGCCGAAACGCCAATCAAACTTGACGGTATGACCAACCTCGACGGCAAACACGCCATCTACCTCGTGTTCTCCTCCCCGACCAAGGATAAATCAATCTGCACGTTGGAGACCATCAGGTTTGCTGCGAAATAATTTTATTTTATTGCATCATCGTAGGGGCGTACCTCGTGTACGCTCCGTTTTTAACGAAACAATAATTATGAAAAAATTCCTGTTCATCGCGTTCATAGCAATATTTGCTGCTTGCACCGCCAACGCACAGAACGTCTTACAAATAGAGGAATCGTGGCAGAAGACAATCACCGTACCCGAATCGAAAGACCCGCTCATCGACAGACTGTTCACGGCTTGGGGCAAGGAGTTTCCGGGATTGTACGTCAACGCATTCAAGCAGTACAAGGAAACCGGCAAAGCCAAAAACATCGAATTTGGCGGTGAAAAGTACAACTTCAAAATCGACTACGCGCCCAAATTTGGCTACCTCGAAATGTTTGCTGATACCATTAACACCCAAAAATACACACTCATAGCCACTTACTGGGATCTCAATAACGGCAACAAACTCTTTGGCGTTACTATTTTTGCAAAAGACAGCGAAGGTGCATTGGCATATTACGAATACAGCTCTGCCAAGGGCACTCTCACCCCGCGACCCGAATTAGTAAACAAAACATGGGAGATCAACGGCGAAGAAGATGCAAAGGGAACATTCGTTGCATTTTGCAAAGAATCCAACACTATTTTTTTCATAAGACCTGATTCTGGTATGACATTCGAATTGGATGAACTTTTGGAAGATTTTTCAATCGAAGAATCAATTGCCACAGAAAAATATTGGCAAAGGACAATCACCGTACCCGAACTTTCAGACGACATCACATTGGATTTCTTTATGGCTTGGTGCGATGAGTTTCCAAGTTGGTACTCGGAAGCCATCGACAAGATAGAAGAAACCGGCAAGGCAAAACCAATCGTATGGGACGGGTATAAGATGAACATCGAGTTTTTATCGTCGTCCTTAGAAAGCCTTGGTCTGATAGGTGAATACAAAGATTTCAAAAATCATACGCACAAATACCTTTTGGACGCCGCCACTTGGACTCTTAAAAACGGCAACCCGTTGTTTGGCGTAAGCATCAGCGAAGGAATATTCGCCGATATGATAGCATTCTACGAATACAACGCCAGCGCAGGCACACTCATTCCACGCCCCGACATTACTGACAAGATATGGAACATGGTCGGCAACAACAAGCACAAAACACTCATTAACTTTTACATGGGACCAGACAAAATAGAATACTTCGACCATGATAGTCAAGAATGGAAGAACATCCCGTGGAATACCAACGAATATTAATTAAATCATCATTGTAGAGACGATGTGCACATCGTCTCTACATTAAAACAAACAAAATTATGAAAAAATTCCTATTCATCGCGCTATTGGCGGTATTAGCTGCAAGCACCGCAAGCGCACAGACTTACGACGACTACGTGGACGACCTTCGCGACAACTGGCAGAAGACAATCACCGTCCCCGCATCGCAGGCAACAATCGTCGAAAAACTCTTCACAGCTTGGGGCAAGGAGTTCCCAAACACTTTTGTGGAGATTTTCGACACGTACAAAAAGACCGGCAAGACCGACAATCAAGGCTTGTACGACTACAAGGTTGACCTCGCGCCAAAAAACGGTTTCATTGAAATCTACGGCTCGTGGTCGGTGACAGCGGAAGAAGACGGCAACTTCAAAAAAGGTGAAGAAATAAAGAGGGAGCAAATCCTCCAAGCCGTGTATTGGAACCTCCCCAACGGCAACAAGCTCTTTGGCGTGAGCATCGAGGTTGATGGCGAAATATTTGCCAACTGCACCGTGATGTTTTACGAATACAACGCCAACAAGGGCACAATGACTCCACGCGCCGACATCGTGAAGAAGGTAATGACCGCAATTGAGGACGACACCGAAACCTTCGTCAAGCTCCCCAAGGAAGGCCGCGACATCAAATACTACGACTATGCGTCTAAAGGCGACAAGGTTATCAAGTGGAACGGCAACGGGTTCTAAATCTCTCTGCATCGAATTAAACGAATTGATGTCAATTTCGTTTAATATATAAAAAACAATAACCACACATTATGAAAAGATTTCTACTAACACTCTGCGCCGCCGTGACGATGCTCACGGCAGTGGCGCAAAAACCCGAGACACACGTCTATCTCTGTTTCGGACAATCGAACATGGAAGGCAACGCCCGCATCGAGGACGTTGACCGCGAAAACATCGACCCGCGCTTCACCATGATGGCGGCGGTTGATTTTCCGCAGATGAAACGCAAAATGGGCAAGACGTACCCCGCCGTGCCGCCCCTCTGCCGTGAAAACACAGGCCTCACGCCCGTGGATTATTTCGGCAGAACAATGGTGGAAAACCTTCCGCAAAACGTCTCAATCTGCGTAATCAACGTGGCGATAGGCGGCTGCGACATCAAGGCGTTTATGAAAGACAGCATCGCCTCCTACTGCACCAAATGTCCTGATTGGATGGTTGGAATGTTGAAGGCATACGACAACAACCCCTACAAGCGACTTGTTGATATGGCGAAAATTGCACAGAAAAAAGGCGGCGTCATCAAGGGCATCCTTCTCCACCAAGGCGAGACCAACACGGGACAAGAGCCGTGGCTTGGGATGGTGAAGTCGGTCTATGACGACTTGATGAAAGACCTCAACCTCAACCCCAACGAAGTGCCTTTGCTCGCCGGCGAGGTGGTCAACTCAGACCGTGGCGGCGTATGTGCGGCACACAATCCGCTCATCAACCGTCTCCACGAGGTAATCCCCAACGCCCACGCAATCAGTTCGAGCGCGTGTCCTGAGAATTTTGACCAACTCCACTTCACCGCCGAGGGCTACCGTATGCTCGGCAGACGTTACGTCTTCAAGATGTTGCAGTT
>JAFXMJ010000173.1 GCA_017530465.1 Bacteroidales bacterium | reverse complement strand
TTTGAAGATATTATTTGCTTGCCGTTATAAATTCCGTTGTTTAAACACAGAAGTCCAATTTTAGTCATATCTTCTGCCGACATACATAGTCCATATCCCGGAGTGCCTAAGCCCTCAGGGTCAGAAAACCAAACATTTTCTTTGGGCGTTTTTCCAATGGTAAATGCCTTGTGTTCTTCGGCTGTCTCCGCATAAAAATTTTTATGTTTCTTTATGCCCAATGGTTCAAATAAATATTCATTGGCATAATCAACTGTTTTCGTATTTGTGGCTTTATAAAGTATTCCGGATAGGATATGAAGACACACTGTTTGATAATTAAATTCATCCGTCAAACCTTTTCTTCCACCCAAAAAATCAAGAGAAGAGTATGTCCAATTATCACTTGAACATACTTTGGTCCAAGGATCGCCCTTACATTTGTAAGGTGTTCTCATTGTCAACAAATGCTTTATAGTAACATCATAAATTGTTTTTTCTCCTCTTTTCACTTTATAGTCAGGGAAATAATCCAAAACCTTGTCATCAACACTATTTATCTGTCCTTTGTCAATTGCAATACCAATAAGCAAAGCCATAATACTTTTGGTTGCGGACATTATATGGACACAATCATCCTCTTTATAATTGTTCCAACAATCAGAATATACTTTGTTACCATCTTTATATGCAACTACTTGACATATATTTGGTTGATTTGCTTCTATAAAATTATGCAACTGTTCTTTATTCATAATAATCTAATTATTAAAACAGAGGACACAGAGCCTAAAATCTCCGTGTCCTCCGTATCTCCGTGAGGTCTCCCCCTCTTTTACTGCACTCCCTTCATCATCTTTTTCAGCAACGGGCAGAGCGCAAACAGCACTATCGACGCAACGCCCGCCATCACTGCAAACAGCGTGAAAAATTCAGTCAAGTTGGTGATTTCAAAACCGAGGAACGACTTCGACTGACCGTCGGTGCCGGGCAGGAGCGTCGCAAGGTTGCCAGCCAAAATGTTGGAGGCGGCATTGCTCATAAACCAAACACCCATCAACAGCGATGCCAGACGCGCCGGCGACAGTTTGTTGACCATCGAGAGTCCAATCGGCGAAAGCGAAAGTTCGCCAATCGTATGGATGAAATACAGCGCAAACAGCCACCACATCGAGACCTTAGTATTGTTGTCAACGCCATCGGTAGCAAAAGCAATCACCACATAGCCAATCGCCAAGAGCATAAGGCCGATAGCCTGTTTTGCGGGCGAAAACGGCTCCAACTTCTTCTTGCCGAGCCATTGCCACAGCATAGCCATTATCGGTGCAAAACATACCACCACAATCGGGTTGATGGATTGGAACCACGTCGTAGGCATAGTCCAGTCGCCAAGGGTGCGGTCCACCTGATTCTCCGCAAAAAGCGTGAGCGACGAACCAGCCTGTTCAAACGCCGACCAGAAGAAAATCACAAACACCGCGATGATGTAAATGACACCGATGCGGCTCTTTTCGTCGCGGGTGAGACCACGGTCGGTGATGATGAACACCGGCAACGCCAACGAAATAGCGTAAATCGCCGCCGAGATATAGTCGTTGAAACTCTCAGAACCCATCGAAAACAGCACAAACAGAGCGACCGCGCCCAGGATGCAACCCCACAGACGGACGGGCGAATTGTGAACGTCTTCCTTCTCCTGATGATGTGCAACAGCCTCTTTGTGAGCGAGTTCCTCCTTCTCGTGACGGAGTTCGCTAATTGACGGCGGAAGACCGATTTGCAAGCCCTCGGGAGTCTTCAAGACCTTGTCCTTCAACAGCCAGAACACCACAATCGACAGCACCATCGCAACGCCCGCGCAGAAGAAGCCCCACTTGAAGTTGGAGGGGTTTGCCCAGTTGCCGTTGCCAAGCGAACCACAGATGAGCGGCGCGATGAAAGCACCCACATTGATGCCCATATAGAAAATCGTGAACGCCGAATCCTTCCTCGAATCAGTCTTTTCGTAAAGGTCGCCCACCATCGTCGAAATGTTAGGCTTGAAAAAACCGTTGCTAAAAATCAGGAAACCCAATCCCGCAAACATCAGGAACAGCGAAAAACCGTTATCAACACTTGCGTCAATCGCGCCGCCTTCCTGCATAATCGACTGTTTGACCGTGCACGCCGAGAAAAACATCAGGAACTGACCAATTGCCATCAAGATGCCACCGGCGATAATCGACTTGCGGTTGCCCCAGTAACGGTCGGCGATATAACCACCCAAAAGCGGCGTCAAGTACACCAGACCCGTGTAAGAGCCATAAATCTGCGAAGCGTATTCGTTGCTGAAAAATGCCGATACCATATACAGCACAAACAACGCCCTCATTCCATAATAACTGAACCTCTCGGCCATCTCCGTCACAAACAAGAGATACAGACCGGTAGGATGTCCTTTTTGATTTGCCATTTTTGATTTATTCTATTATTTATTTGGATTGAACAACATTCCCGTACACAGGCAGTTGAACCGCTTGGTACGCTGCAAGATGTCGAAATTTGCGCACGTCTCGCAACCCTTCCAAAACTCCTCGTCGGTAGTCAGTTCGGGGAAGGCGACGGGCACATAACCGAGTTCCGTGTTGATGCGCATAACGGCGGGGCTTGTCGTAAGCCCAAAAATCTTCGCATTCGGGTACTTGTCGCGGCTGAGGAGAAAACACTCCTTCTTAATGGCAGTTGCGAGACCCCTGCCACGGAATTTTGGAGAGACAATCAGTCCCGAGTGCGACACAAACTCGCCGCCCTGCCACGTCGCAATATAACAGAAACCCGCCACCTCGCTGTTGACAAAAGCGATAACAGCCTTGCCCTCGCGGATTTTTTGGCGGATGTACTCGGGCGTGCGGTGCGCGAGACCCGAATTTTTGGATTTGGCAGCCTCGTCAATCATCGCCGAAACATCGTCGGCATATTTCAAAGCGTCCTCACCAGCGCGTATGATGCGTATTATATCAAGCATTTTTGTATGTTTTTTTGATTTAAGTTCTATTTCAGACGGCAAAAATATAACATTTTGTTAACATATAGAACATCGCAGCCAAGATTTTTTCAAAAAATCAGATTTTCCACAAAACATAATCCCGCCAGTCGGTCAATATGTGCAGCGCAAGCCCGATGCCGACAGCCCTCAGCCACCACTTCCAGCCGAGCCTTTCGTAAGGCAACACGCACATCGCCGCATACACCGCCGCCAGCCACCACGAATGCAACGGATGGAAGCCGACACTCATCCTGTCAGGGTCAAACACCGGCGTCGCCAACAAATGGTCCACATCAATCGCCATCGTCGCCAACATCGCCAAATACGCCGTCCGCCACCGCGCCTTCCCAAACACCAGCGCAACCACCCCCGGTGCAAACAGATGCATCGAATAATGTACAAT
>JAFXMJ010000172.1 GCA_017530465.1 Bacteroidales bacterium | reverse complement strand
GCCGACAGATGGCGAGTTCGGGAAATTCTGCCTCCATATATTCGCCGGCGGTGTTGGCACTAAGGCCAATCTCCGAAAGCATCTCGGCAAACGACGACACCGACATATCTTTGGCGGGGCAACGTTGGCACAAGACAATGTTTTCACCGTCGAGGCCGTATTTGGAGTAAAGCATATCGGCATTCTGCGCCAACACATAACGCATCAGGGCGACATCGGGTTTTACGCAAGTTGCCACGACGCACTCAGCCGCCACTTCGTTGGCATTGACGGTACAAACAATCTCCTTGCTGCCGTGGCGTATTATGTAATTGTAATTGCCGCATCCGTCGTCGGCTAT
The DNA here is from genome assembly GCA_017530465.1 of Bacteroidales bacterium. Lineage (GTDB taxonomy): Bacteria > Bacteroidota > Bacteroidia > Bacteroidales > UBA3824 > UBA3824. The sequence continues at coordinate 3,947 of JAFXMJ010000172.1, read as the reverse complement.
CTCCACCGCGTCGCCAAACATCGATTGAAGATATTTCATATAGGCGAGGTAGCCCCCAGCGCAGTCGCCGCCGTTGTACAGCGTGTCGGACTCCGAGAGCAATTGCGACTGCTCCTCGCCCGGACTCTGCGCCATACACCGCCCGAAGCGCACTTCGTTTGGGTCGCACCCCTTGCCAAAAATATTTGAGAATATGCCCATAAATTTACATTATAAACATAAATTAAAACGAATTAGAACGAATTAGAACGAATTAAAAAGAATTAAAAAAGAAATTCGTTTTAATTTATTTAAATTCGTTTAAATTTTCGTTGAAAAAACCGCCTCCGCCGCCTTTTCGCCATCCATCGCCGACGACACGATGCCGCCAGCATAGCCCGCGCCTTCGCCACAGGGATAGAGGTTTTGGATGGTGACGCTGCACATACGCTCCTCGTCCCTGACTATCCTCACCGGCGACGACGTGCGGGTCTCCGACGCCAATACTTGCGCCTCGTCGGTGAGGAATCCGCGCATCTTTTTGTCAAACTGTTTGAAACCTTCCCTCAACCTGTTGGAGATGAACTCCGGCAACCAAAAATGCACCGGCGAATTTACGATGCCCGGCACGTATGACGTCTCCGGCAAACTGCTCGAAATACGCCCCTTCACAAAATCTGTCAACCTTTGCGCGGGCGCGGTCTGACAACTTCCGCCATTGATGTAAGTCATCTGCTCCACTTGTTTTTGGTAATCGAGACCGCAGAGGGGATTGTCATCGGAATAGTTGGGGATGTCTTCTTGGCGGATTTCAACTACGATTGCAGCGTTTGACCAACGGTTGCGCCGCGCCGCCGCCGACATACCGTTGACAACCGTCTGACCTTTTGCAGTGGCTGACGGCACTATCTGACCGCCCGGACACATACAGAACGAATATACGCCCCTGCCGTCCACCTGCGCCGCAACGTTGTAACTCGCTGTCGGCAAGTAAGTCATATCGGCTTTATGATAACGGATTTCGTCAATCAACTCACGCGGATGCTCCACGCGCACACCCATTGCAAATCCCTTTGCCTCCATCTTGACGCCGTGACGATGAAGCATTTTGTAAACGTCCTCCGCGCTGTGACCCGTGGCAAGAATTACGGCGTCGGTGTTGATTTCGTCGCCTTTGGAAGTAATTACAGACACAATCCTGCCGCCCTCGATGCGCACGTCGTCCATCCTCGTGGAAAACCTCACCTCGCCGCCGCAACGGAGTATCGTCTCGCGCATTGCAGCAACAATCCTTGGCAACTTGTCGGTGCCGATATGCGGACGCGCATCATATAGGATGGAATCGTCCGCGCCGTGGATGTTGAAGATTTCGAGGATGCGACTGATGTCGCCGCGCTTGTTGGAGCGGGTGTAGAGTTTGCCGTCGGAAAAAGTGCCCGCGCCGCCCTCGCCGTAGCAATAGTTGGAATCCTCGTCGAGAAGGTGTTCGAGGTTGAGGAGGGCGATGTCACGTTTGCGCTCCTTGACGCACTTGCCGCGCTCCAATACTATCGGGCGCAATCCAAGTTCGATGAGCCTCAGCGCAGCAAACAACCCCGCCGGCCCCATTCCAACCACCACGACAGATGGCTTGTTGGATACGTCACGATAATTGTATTTGGAGGCAATGTCTTCGGGGTGTTCACCGTCAACGAACAACGCCACGCGCATAATGACGACAATATCCCTTCCCCTCGCATCCACCGACTTGTGCAGTATTGCGTGGGAAGTGATACGCCCCATATCAATGCCCGCGCTCTTGGCAGCCTGCGGCAGATAATATTGACTGTCGGAGGCGTCGCGGGGAGTAAGTGTCAGGTCTGTATGTATCATTTATTTCTTTTTACCAAAAAGTTTAGCGTGACTTCCAATTCGGGTCAAACTAATCACATTATCGTCAGAAACTTTAAACCATATCAAAAGCATATCTGACTCTATATGAGCTTCATAATGATTCTTATAGTTACCAATCAACTTATGGGTTCTATAAGGAGCCACAGGCAATGTACCCGTCTCACTCAAAATCTCAAATACATTTTCGATTTCGGCGTGTTTGTCCTCAGGAATTGATTTGAAATCTTTTTTAAACTGAGTAGTTGGCTCTAACTTGTACATATTTAAGATTTTAGATAATCCATCAATTCCTTTACAGAATTTGCTCCTTTATAAGTACGACCTTCTTCTGCATCTTTCATAGCTTTAAGGGTCGTTTCATTCGGAATATCATCCGAAACTGGTAAGTTTTCTTCGTCCAAAAATTTGACAAAACTCAATGATTTTAGATAAGCAACCAAAAGTTTTGCCTCTTGGGTGCGAGCATTGATTTCAAAGTGATTCGAAAAACCCACCTGTTTGTTTTTATTTGCTGTTAACGTCTTCATATCATTTGCATTTTTGTTCGTTGCAAATATATATCAATTTTACATTTTTCACAATTATTTTTTATAAAAAATAATATTTGTGCGATGATTTTATGATTGCCGTACATCTTGTGTTGCAAATGAATGAGAAGATAAACCGTGAAAAAAATTTCAAAAATTAGCGAAAAAAATTAGCGAATCTCAGATTTTTTACATATAATTGCATCGAAATTGCAGGGAAATCTTTGGACGGTCTGCAATGCAAGCCGCCCAGACCATAACCGCAACAATTACACAAACCAATGGCAATTAAGGAATTGGGCAACAAATACAAGAGCATATTATGGCGGATAATTGGCATCGTGCTGCCAATCACTGTGCTGCTGATAGGATCGGCGTGCGCCGTCGTATATCTACTCATCAACGATGCCAACAACACCCTCATAAGCACCACATCCCAGGAGATTGTATCGTCCAACGCTCAGATAATCAGCGAAAAGATGAAAGGCGTGATGAAGCAATGCCGCACCATCGCCGACAATTCTGCCCTGCACGACATCCCGCCCGAGCAAAAAATCCAGGAACTCCGCAAACTCATCGACAGCGAGCCGATGTACTCATTCGGCACATTGCTCACTCCCGACAGAAAGCTCTACAACACATATTCCGACCGAATTGCCAACATCGACACAAGCAACTACTATTACAAGGAAATCGTAGTAAAACAAAGGGATTTCCACATCGTGTCGCCCCAAAAGACACGCATCACCAACTCATACGTCGTGTACGTCTGCGCAAGGATGAAAGGCCCCGACGACAAAAACAACGGAATCCTAAGCGTCGCAATACCCGCCGACTCCATCGCAACACTTGTGAACGGCATCTCTGTATCGGGCAAGGGCAAGGGCTACGTAATCGACGTCAACGACACCTTGGCAAAGCCCGACAGCATTTATGTAGGAAAGATAATCCACACCGCCGAGAAGGGAAACGCCGATTTCGTGAGGTACGACGGCAAAAAGTTCACACTATTCTGGCAGACCATCGACAATACGCCGTGGAAACTCGCCGTAGCAGTGCCCACCGGCGAACTCAAAGAAAAACAGTATTACATCCGCATCATATTCCTGACACTCGTGCCGCTGAGCTGCGTGCTATTCATCGCGACATTGTATTTCCTCGTGAAAAGACTCATCAGCCGACCGCTCAAAGACATCCTCGTGGTGGCGGAGAAGGTGTCGCACGGCGAACTATACGCGGCATCAAAACTCGACAACCTCAACGACGACGAACTCGGCATCCTCTCGCGCCAACTCAAAGAAATGGCTGACCAGATAGACACCACAGCGACGCTCATCAAGCAGGAATCCAAGCAGATAGCCGACAGCGGAATCGAAATCAACGAAGTAGCCACCACAATATACAAGGGCGCAATCAACCAATCGGAATCCGTGGACCACGTATCGGCGACGGTAGAGGAAATGGTGACATCCATCAGCCAAAACGCCGAAAACGCCAAACTCGCCAAGGAAGGCAGCGAGGCGGTCGCATACGACATCAACCAAGTGG
>JAFXMJ010000171.1 GCA_017530465.1 Bacteroidales bacterium | reverse complement strand
GTTTGGGTGGTGGAAGAACTCGACCACAAACGCCACATCGTATATGTAACACTTGTAAAAGGCAACATTCCGGCGTATTTTGGCGACGTGCCGGGCGACATTCACACGCGGATTTTGGAGCGTATGCACTACGTATTGCGGGAAGACAAACTATACCCATACCTCAAACCCCACGCCGTCAACCGTTTGGCGGAAGCGCGGCATAGTTTTGAGGCGTCGGGTATGGGCAGTCATCATTTGATACACCTCGGCGGCAAAATGTGGGCGTTGTTTCCGTGGCTTGGCACGTATGCGTTCTTGGCGTTGGAAAGGTTTTTGAAATTGGTCTGCGCCCCTCGACTCGGTCTCAAAGGCTTCACATCGTCGCGACCGTACTTTATGCAGTTTACGATGCAAGTGTCGGAGGACGACTTTTATAATATAGTGTCGGAGGAAAGCCGCCGCCCTCACTCGCCGATGGAACTCCTCTACCCCGCCGAAAACCCCGTCTTTGAAAAATACGACGAATACCTCCCCGAAGAGTTGGTCCGCAAAGGATTCGCGTATGGCGTATTGGATTTTGAGGGTATGAAAGAACGGGTGCAGGGATGGACACCGTACAATATTACCATTCCAAATCCTTGATTCCGTACCTCAATATTTCAATCTCCTTGCCGGTACAATCGACAACAGCGGTAGGATTGTTGTTGCCGTAGCCACCGTCGATTACGAGGTCCACTTGATTCTTGTAACGCTCCCAAATCAACTCCGGGTCGGTGGAATATTCAATCACCTCGTCCTCATCGTGGATGGACGTGGTGACGATGGGGTTGCCGAGTTCGTGGACAATCATCGAGAGGATGTTGCTGTCGGGGATGCGGAGACCGACGGTCTTGCGGGAGTTGTCGAAAATGCGCGGGATTTTCTTGCTCGCCGGCAGGACGAAAGTGAAAGGCCCGGGCGTATTCCTTTTGAGCATCTTGAACACATTGGCACTCAGCGGCATAGTGTATTCAGAGAGGTCGGCGAGACTGTCGCAAATAAAGGAAAAACGCGATTTGGAAAGTTTGATTCCCTTGAAAAGCGCAAGCCTCTCCAAAGCCTTTTTGCTAAACATACTACACCCGAGGGCATACACGCTGTCGGTCGGGTAAATGATAACGCCGTCGTTGCGCAGGATTTCCACGGCTTGCAACACTTCGCGAAGTTGCGGCGTTACGGGATGGATTTTTAATAAAGTGCTCATTTTTTAGATGTTAAAGATTATAAAATTACACATATCATTCAAGATTAATTAACGGATAAAAAGCAAAAATTAATATTATCTTCAAAAATTTTTTTGCGCAATCGGAAAAAATGTGCTAATTTTGCGCCGGATTAATTTTTACATCATGACAAAACTCAAAACGTTATTTTTTGTAATAACACTGTTAGCAGCAATAGGGTGCAAGACACCGAAGGATATTGCTTATTTTCAGGATATTGAAAACAATAGTTATGTTGCAGTAAGCGACAGCGCGGAGATACGTCTTAAGGCGGGTGACAAGCTCACCATCATTGTGCATGCACGCAAGCCTGAACTCGCAGCGCAATTCAACCTCTCCGTATCGTCACAGAGGGTTGGTTTTACCAACCTCAACAACGGCTCTTACCTGATGTCGTCTTATACAGTGGACGACGATGGATATATCGACTTCCCCGAACTCGGACAGCTCCAACTCAGAGGCTTGTCCCGCGCTGAGGTTGTGGACTTAATCAAGAAAAAACTCATAGAAGGCGAATACTTCCTTACCGACGATTTCATAGTCACTGTGGAATTTGACGGAATGTACTTCACAGTATTGGGCGAAGTACCTAAGCCAGGACGTTATACAATCACCAAAGACCGTCTTACAATACTCGAAGCTTTAGGCATAGCTGGCGATATGGCAATACAAGGCATCCGTGTCAACGTCAAGGTACTCCGCGACGAAGGCCAAGGCAAACGCGTCTATATCCTCGACTTCACCAAAGCCAACGAGGTGCTTACCTCGCCGGTATATTACATACAGCAGAACGACGTGCTCTACGTAGAGGCCAACGACCTCCGCAAGCGTCAGACCACCAACAACGGCAACACGCTCCGTACTGGTTCGTTCTGGATTTCCATCGCGTCTATCTTGACAACGTTATATGTAGGTTTCATCAAATAAGCTAAAAATTTTTATTATTCTATAAACAATGGCAAACGAACAGCAAGTAGTTCAGGTACAGCAACAATCGATGGAGACCGAATCCGTCAGCGAACTCAACATCAGGGATCTCATATCTGCATGTTTAGACAAGTGGTATTGGTTTCTTTTGTCAGGAATTTTCTGCATGTCGATAGCTGCGCTCTACATCCTCATGACGCAAAAGTCGTACACGAGGGAGGCTATGATAATGATTAAGTCAAACTCAAAGGGTGCATCGTCAATAGACTATGGTATGGACGACTTCTCCAACCTCGGACTTTTCAACACCAAGTCGGGCGTCAACGATGAATTGATTGCCATCCAGTCGCCGTCGATTATCACCGAAGTAGTTAAACGCCTTAGCATCGACTATTCGTACCAAAAGGAAGGCACATTCCGCAACGAAGTGCTCTATGGTGCCACCAACCCCATAAAAGCCGAAATCGTAAACGTGCCGGATTTGTTCGGATGCAGTTTTAAGATGACAATTAATCCCGACGGCACTTTTGTACTCACCAAATTCAGATATGCAGTAGAAAGCAAGCCCGTCAAAGACGACAATACATATAGCGGCAACATAGGCTCTCCCGTAGAAACTCCCGTCGGACAGGTGATTATCACAAAGACCGACCATTTTGATGAATTTATCGACCAACCTACCGTAATCTACATCGGACACGGCTCGATACTTGACGTCGTGGCTGCTTGCCAAAAGCAACTTGTCGCCGAACTCAAAGACAAGATGGCAAACGTCATTGACCTCACCTATACCGACATGCACATACAACGCGCCGAAGACTTCCTCAACATGTTGATTACCGTTTACAACGAAAAATGGATTGAGGACAAGAACACTATAGCTGTAAGCACTTCCAAGTTCATCAACGAGCGTCTCGACGTTATTGAACAAGAACTCGGCAACGTTGAAAACGACCTCTCCGCCTACAAGAGCGAAAACCTCATCCCGGACATCGACGCAGCCACAAAGATGTATATGAATCAGGCCAACACCATGAACAACAGGATTGGTGAGCTTGAAAATCAACTTTATATGGCGAAGACCATAAAAACCTACGTAAACGACACAACAAATCGGTACCAATTGCTCCCGTCGTACCCATCTCCAACCGGTACAAGCAGCACTGAACAACAGCAAATTTCAGAATACAACAAGTTGGTTTTGGAACGCAATGGACTTTTGTCAACCACCTCGTCCAAAAACCCGCTCGTAAAAGACATCGAAGACCAGCTCAACGAAATGCGCAAAAACGTGGCTTATTCGATGGACAACCAAATTTTGTACCTCAACGCCGAAATCAGCACGTTGAAGACAACAATGCACCAGTCGCTCGCGCACATCGCCAAAAACCCCGACCAGGCAAAACACTTGCTCTCTGTTGAGCGTCAGCAGAAAGTCAAAGAGTCGCTTTACCTGTTCCTGCTCCAAAAACGCGAGGAAAACGAACTCTCACAGGCATTTACCGCATACAACACACGTATCATCTGTCCGCCCTACGGTGTAATGAAACCCACAGCACCGAGCAAAATGAAAATTTTGGGCATTGCATTCGTACTTGCAATGATGATACCTCTCGGTCTTGTATATCTCATTGAGGCCAATGACACCCGCGTCCGCAACCGCAAGGATCTCGAAGGCATGAAGACACCGTTTGTGGGCGAGATTCCGCTCCACATCAAGAAACTCAGCTTCTGGGCAAAGGTGAAGGACAAGATAACCAAGGTTATCACCCTTATCAAAGTAAACGTATTCAGGAAACGTGTCAAGGAAGACGATTCCAAGCGTCCTATCGTGGTGAAGGTAGGCTCCAAGTCTGTTTCGTCAGAAGCATTCCGCGTACTTAGGAGCAACATAGAATTTGTAAATTCGAGCCGCGAACACAAGGCTAAAGGCGGCGAAGTAATGATTATTTCGTCAATGATGGCAGGCAGCGGCAAGACATATATCACCACCAACCTCGCAGCAGCCTTTGCAATCAAAGACCGCAAGACCATCGTCGTGGACCTCGACCTCCGCAAGCGCACATTCAGTATGAACGTCAGTGAACCAGACGATGCACATCCTGGCAAATACATCCAGCCCGAAAATGGCGTATCCACTTATTTGGCTGGCTACGACGACGATTGGCGTTCCCTTGTGAAACCTCTCCCAATCCCCAAAGCGCAGCACAAGCACAAGAAGCATCACAAGCATACCACCGAGAACAAGGAAACCGCCACTTCCAAGAAGATGAAGAAAGACCTCAAGGAGGCCGTT
>JAFXMJ010000170.1 GCA_017530465.1 Bacteroidales bacterium | reverse complement strand
AGGCGCATTATCACAAGGAATAGGCGCAGCAATAAAGCAAAAAAAGGGGCAAATTGGCAAAAATATCTTTTTTCTGATTTTTTTCAAAAAAAATTCCTATCTTTGCGCACAAATAAAGCAATTGCTATGGAAAAGACCGACAAAATATTGCTTGACCGCTTCCCTTTGGGAGTGCAGAGTTTTGAAGACCTGAGAAATAGAAACTGTTACTACGTTGACAAGACCGACTACGTGTATCGGCTTGCAATGTCGGGAACCAAAACCTATTTTCTCGCTCGTCCACACAGGTTTGGTAAAAGCCTGTTGTGTAATACGTTACGTGCATTTTTTGAAGGGAAAAAGCATCTTTTTGAAGGCCTCAAAATATATGGGTTGGTGAAAGATTGGATCAAGTATCCGATGATTTACCTTGATTTTGTAAGCGGCGACTATACAGTTGGTTCTATGACACTTATCGACAAAATTAAAACCGCTCTCAAAAAATATGAAAATGAAAATGGCATCCAATTCGACGAAAGTGCCTTCTTAACCCAAGATGGTGAATCAGAGATACAAAAGGAAAGCCGCAAACTTTCGTTCCGGTTGGAATCGGATTTGGAGACTGTCTATAACAAGACCGGGCTGCAAACCGTGATGATTGTGGACGAATATGACAACCCATTGCTCAAAAGCGTCATCCTTGCAATCGACAAGGAAATCTACCGTGGATTTTTCTCAGTGTTGAAAAAGGCTGACCAATATCTGAGATTTGCATTTTTGACAGGCGTTACCAAGTATGCCAAAACATCGATTTTCAGCGGGTTCAATCAGCCTGATGATATTTCTATGGATGCCAATTATTCTGCGATATGTGGTATCTCGCACGATGAATTGCTCACGTATTTCAAAGACGAAATACAAGCCTTTGCCGAGCAAGAAGAAATATCGTTTGACGAAATGCTATCCGAATTGAAAAAATGGTATGACAGTTACCTTTTCCACGAACGCGGCGAAAAAGTATTGAATCCCGTAAGTCTTTTCAACGCCTTGCAGAAAAAAGACTTTCAAAACTATTGGTACGGCACAGGAACACCGACAATCCTGATGCAACGGATTAAGAATTCTACATTTGACATCAAGACCCTCAAAAACGACGTGGAATATACAAAGGACGGGTTGAAAAATTACAAAGACGACGAATTTAAGACCGACATCGTGCCATTGCTATATTATACCGGCTATCTTACAATTAAGTCATACGAAAAGGAAGACCGGTCGTATATCCTCGGATTTCCCGACTATGAGGTGGAGATGAGTTTCTTCAATTCGCTCGGCAAGGAGTTTTACAGCACGGAAGAAAATCCGAGCGGCTTGGATTACCTACAATTCAAGGAAGATTTTCGCACCGGCGACGTGGAGAGCGCAATCGAGCGAATGAAAGCCCTGTTCTACTCGCTTCCGTATGCCAACAATAAGAGCCTAAAACTAATTGAACGCGATTTTCAGAACGTCATCTACTTGGTATTCACTATTTTAGGAGAATACATAACAAGCGAGGCGCACTTCTCAAAAGGTCGCGCCGACAGCATACTTATCAACAAGAATTACGTCTATATTTTTGAGTTTAAGATAGACCAAGATGCTCAAACCGCGCTCAACCAAATCAATGTAAAAAACTACGCGGGACGTTTTAAAATGGACAATCGCCAAGTGATAAAAGTTGGCGTCAACTTTTCGAGCCAAGAAAAGAACATCACCGATTGGGTTATGGCGGAAGAATAAAAACAATATAGGGACGCTGCCACCGCAACGCCCCTACATTACCTAAAAAAAACAAATCACACTTTTATTATTTTTCCATTAACAATCACTTAGGTTTCAGCACCTTCGAGGCGGTCAATGTGCGTGCCGCTCTTGCTGACTTCCACTTTCAGGACGTTGTCCTTGTGGCGGATTTGGAACGAGTAACTGTTCCATTTTTCGGGCAGGACGGCGTTGAACGAGAGCATCCCGTCCTTGATGCGCATACCGCCAAATCCCTGAACGACAGTCATCCACGTGCCGCCCATCGAAGTGATGTGGCAACCGTCGCAGGTGTCGTTGTTGTAGTCGTCGAGGTCGAGGCGCGAGGCGTTGAGGTAGAATTGATAAGCCTTGTCATAGAGTCCGACCTTAGCCGCCAAGATGTTGTGGATGCAACTCGACAGCGAACTCTCGTGAACCGTGAATTGCTCGTAAAACTCAAAATTGCGCTTGATGGTCTCCACGTCAAAATTGTCCTCAAAGAAATAAATTCCCTGCAAAACGTCCGCCTGTTTGATGTAGCAACTCCTCAGAATCCTGTCCCAAGACCAATGCTGATTGATTGGGCGCACCTTCGGATCGAGCATCGAAACGGGAATCAACTCCTTGTCCAAGAAGCCGTCGTTTTGGATGAAAACCTTGCGTTTTTCATCGTAACCGAGGTACATTTTTTCGATGATGTCGCTCCATTTTTCAGTTTCGCGCTCATTGAAATTGGTTGACTTACAGATTCTTGCAAAATCGTCGGGATAGTTTTTCTTCACGAAATCAATTGCAAAAATCGTGTACTTCATATTTTGGACGGCGGAGTACGAGGTGTACCAATTGTTGTTGACATTGTTTTCGTACTCGTTGGGGCCCGTAACGCCAAGCATCACGTATTTCTGACGGTCTTCGCTCCAATTGACCCTCTGCGCCCAAAAACGCGAAATGCCAATCAAAACCTCCAAACCGTAATCCGCCAAATATTTCTGTTCGCCGGTGTAATCGACGTAAATCCTTACAGCATTGGCGATTGCAGCGTTGCGGTGGATTTCCTCAAAAGTGATTTCCCACTCGTTGTGACATTCTTCGCCGTTGATTGTAACCATCGGATAGAGTGCCGCGCCGCCCGTAAAACCAAGTTTTTCGGCATTTTCGATGGCCTTAGCAAGATGTTTCCAACGATAGACGAGGAGCGAATGTGCGACCTTCTTGTCGGCGGTTGCAAGGTAGAACGGCAGACAGTAAGCCTCTGTGTCCCAATAAGTTGTGCCGCCATATTTTTCGCCGGTAAAACCTTTGGGTCCGATGTTCAACCTTTCGTCCCTGCCGGTGTAAGTTTGGTTCAGTTGGAAAATATTGAACCTAATGCCCTGTTGTGCAGCCACATCGCCGTCGATGATGATGTCGGATTCCTTCCATTTTTCGTCCCAAGCGCGCTCCTGTTCGGCGAGCAAAGTCTCAAAACCCGCGCTCACAGCCTCGTAAAGCACCGCGTCGGTCTTGGCCTCAATTTCGTCGGGAGTGTAATACATCGTCGAGGTTATGCAGGCATATTTGTTGATTACAACAACCTCATTCTCTTTGAGTTGCAACTTGAATTTCTTGGCGGCGTACTTCTCGCGCAAGATGGTTTCGTCGCCCAAAGTGTCAACGGAAAACCTCGTTACAACCGCCGTGCAGACCTGAAATTTGGTCTTTTTGGTTTCGGCAGTCACCGACACGCTGTCGTCAACGTGCTTGGCGATTTCCACCCAAAACTTTTCGTCGTAATTGGAATCTTGGTTCACGATGTCGGCGT
>JAFXMJ010000169.1 GCA_017530465.1 Bacteroidales bacterium | reverse complement strand
CGAAGAGGAATAATATTGTTTTCCGTTTTCCGTGCGCTTACGCACACGGCTTGGTGATAACGCCCCGTTGGGGCTAAATGCTACGCAGAGCGTTAATGGCGCAACAACACCAAGCAGTGTGCGTGAGCGCACTTTTTTTTTGCAAATCCCAAAAAAAATTAACAAATTTGTGAAATTTTTGAGGAAGATGGATTTTATAAAAAAAAATATATCTACATTGTTGCTGGCGATAGTGGTAATCGTTTTGATAACAATGCTTTACGCACCGATGTACGCCTATCAGGAAGGGTTGCAGATTTTTATGTTCAATAGTGAGTTTTTTGTTGATACATGTCTGCATCCGGGAGGATTGAGCGATTATATCGGGAGTTATTTGGTGCAGTTTTTCATGTATCCACATTGGACGGCGATGTTTGTCGCGCTGTTGGTGGTGGGAGTGCAACTGTTTTTGAAAAGTTTTTTTGTAAGCAACGGCAATTCCAAATCTACTGCCGACATTCTGAGCATTGTGGGAGCGGCGGGCATGATGGCTGCGGTGTTTAGTTTCAACGTGGTTTTCAATGGGTGCGTAGCCGTGCTTATTGCCGTTGCCGCCGCAAAAATTACCGACATTATTAAAAACAAAGTGGTTCTCGCCATCTTGACACCTGTAATTTATTGGATGTCTGGCGGATGGTGTTGCTTGATATACTTGGCGGCATTAATGGTGAAGTCGTTGGCAAAAAAAGACTTTCTGTTTCCCGCCATCAATATTGGATTGCTTGTGTTTAGTTGGCTGATTACCAAGAACATAATGCAAAGTGGCAGTTTGTACGATTTGTTTGTGGGGGTGATATTCAACCGTTATCCCGAAAAAAACTGCTACGTATGGTATGTTGCAATCGCCATTATAATAGCGTGCATCGCGTTGTCTAAGATTAAGATGCCAATACAAAAAATCGCATTGCGTATCCCATTGTATGTCGCAGTAGTTGGCGGGCTAATATTTTATCTTACAAGCATTTACGACACCGGCAATATGCTTGATTACCGTCTCGACCGCATGGTGAGGTACAAGCAGTGGAACAACATTATAGAAGAGGTGGACAAGGCTCAGCAAAAAAAGTTTTCCACCTACATGTCGCAGTGCTACCTCAATCTCGCTTTGTGCGAACACGGCATGCTCGATGCCAAAATGTTTAATTTTGTGCAAGTTGGCAGAGAGGGGCTTATTTCGTCCACCATCGATTCGCAAGACAAGAGCATCTGCAACAGCGAGGTGTATTTTCGCCTTGGACTTATTAACATTGCGGAGCGACTCTCGATGGAGGCAATGGAAAGCATCAACACGTTCCAAAAATCGGCGCGTCTATACAAGCGACTTGCCGAGTGCGCACTATTGAAGGGCGAGAAACCATTGGCGATGAGATACTTAAAAAAACTTCAAGCCACCACTTTTTATAACGCTTGGGCTATCCGCGCCGAAGAATACCTCAATGATTCAGTGCATACAGAGGCGTTGGCGGATTGGAAGATAAAGCCGCTGGTGATGAACTACGACCAATTTTTTGTGCCAGCATCTGGCTCCGAGTTTTTGTACAGCCTTTTTTCTAACAATATTCATAATCCCAAGTTATTCAGTTATTTGCTTGGGTGTCTGCTGCTGGAAAAGGACGTTACAAGGCTCTATGGATTTCTTGCCACAAGCCGTCCCGAGGGCGAACTGGGCAGGCACGTGTATGAGGCTACTTTGCTCTATCTTTTCCTTAACAATAAGGCAGAATTTGACAAAATCATGGCTGGAAACAACGACCTGACCAAGAAGTTTCACGATTTTTGCAATTTTATGGGCGCAGGTGGTTCGCAAAATCCACAGAAGGCAAAGGAAATGTTTGGCAAAACTTATTGGTTTTATTATTACTTCTGCAACTAATTTTTTTTGTAACTTTGCAGCCGTTTTTATAACTCATAATCATGAACAACAGGTCAGAAAACGCAAGCCTTGCTAAATCTTTGTTAAGTACACTGTGGGACATCGCTCTGATGTATGTCCTGTATGTTGTATGTCGTGCCATCTTCTTGGCTCTCAACTACTCGCATTATGCCGAGGGAGTATTTGGCGACAATTTTTGGACGCTGTTCCGAGGGTCGCTCGTATTCGACACGTCGGCAATTATCTATACCAATCTGTTGTTTTTGGTGCTGGCGTTGCTGCCGCTGCATTGGAAGGAGGAGTGCGGAGTTTACAAGTGGATTGTAAAGTTTGCATATATCGTTCCAAACGCCGTCGCCATCATTGCCAACCTTGTGGATGCACGGTATTTTAGTTGGACGGAGCGACGGAGTACGGCGAGCGTTTTTGGTGAATTTGCGCACGAGGACAATATAGGACAGATTTTGGGCGGCGAACTTCTGAGCCAATGGTACTTGACTTTGGCGGCAGTCGCAATGATTTGGGTGATGTGGAAGTTGTATTGCAACCCGTTGAGTTTCAGACCAGAAAGGAATATCATAAGTTTCATAAAATATTACTCGTTCAGGGTGATTGTTATGGCTGTGGTGGTGTTGCTCGCCATTGCGGGTATGCGCGGCGGCATCGACAGGAGTACGCGCCCCATTACAATCAGCAATGCCAACCAATACATCAAAAGCCCGATTCAAGCACCGCTCATTTTGAACACGCCGTTTTCTATTATCAGGACTATCAACAAGAAGCCTTTTGTGGACCCCAAGTATTATTCGATGGATACTTTGGTGCGGATTTACACGCCGCTGCACATACCCGAAGTGGATTCGCTCAATGCGGGCAACAAGGGCAAAAACGTTGTGGTGCTTATAGTTGAAAGTTTTTCGCGGGAATTTATGGGTTGTTACAACAAGGACTTGGAAGGCGGCAACTACAAGGGATACACGCCTTTTATAGACAGTTTGGCAAAAAAGTCGCTGATTTTTCAACAGAGTTTTGTCAACGGTCGCAAGTCCATCGACGGTATGCCGAGCATCTTGAGCGGAATCCCGTATTTTGTGGAGCCGTTTTTCCTGACGCCCGCATCGCTCAACCATCTCGACGGTCTTGCTGTGGAACTCGGCAAGGAAGGCTATCAGACGGCGTTTTTCCACGGCGCGAAGAATGGCAGTATGGGATTTGAGGCGTTTGCCAATGCCACT
>JAFXMJ010000168.1 GCA_017530465.1 Bacteroidales bacterium | reverse complement strand
GACCTCATAACGCGACCGCGCAGTAATGGACAGCGAAACAGTCTTCTTGCCCATCTTGCCGAGGATAAAATTGAAAGTCTCCAAGCAAAACAGCAAGAGCAGCGTCGTTGCCACCGAGAGGAAGTAATGACCGCCGCCGCAAGCCATACCGATCGCCGCTGTAACCCAGATGCCCGCCGCCGTGGTGATGCCGCGCACGATGTGTTTTTGGAAGATGATTGCGCCCGCGCCGATGAAGCCTATGCCTGTAACGATGTTGGCGGCAATACGCGCCGGGTCGAGCGAATAGTTGGTCTTGTCTAATAGCGGCAAGTCGCTGTCGAAGCCGTGAATAGACATTAGCATAAAAATCGCGCTGCCCAACGCCACAAGGAAGTGCGTGCGAAATCCCGCCATCTTCGACCTGTATTCGCGCTCCAATCCAATGACGCCGCCCAGCATTGCCGCAATGAAAATCCTCAGTAAGTGTTCGTATTCCATAATGTTAGTTTCTTTTGACGCAAAGTTAAATGAAATATGTGGAAAAAACAATTTTTTATGGCGTTAATATTTAAACGTAGCGCGGCAGACGATGCCGTTAGTAATTCACGCAAAAATGCTACGTATGCAACGTATGTTTTTTTTACTTTAAATACGTTTTTTCATTAGGGCAACTCTGAAAACTTATTCATATCTTTGCATCGTAAAAAAATAATAATCACCAAACCCTAAAAAAAATGAGTGGATTAAGATTTCAAGTAGTAGGCGCGGCTTTCAGCAAGTCGCCGCTGCCTGTGGAGACACCCGAAGAGCCCACGTCGGTGTATTTCGGCAAGTACGTCTTTGGCAGGGAGCAGATGTCCAAGTACCTGTCTAAGGAGACTTTGAAGAAGTTTGACGACATCACCCGCAATGGCAAGCCCCTCGACCGTGGACTTGCAGACCACATAGCCGCCGGCATCAAGCAGTGGGCGATAGAGCACGGTGCTACCCACTATACCCACTGGTTTCAGCCGTTGACCGACGGCACCGCCGAGAAGCACGATTCCTTCATCGAATACGCCGGCAAGCCGGGCGAAGGCGTCATAGAGGAATTTTCGGGCAAGTTGCTCGCTCAGCAAGAGCCAGACGCATCGAGTTTCCCGAGCGGCGGACTTCGCAACACATTCGAGGCGCGTGGTTATTCGGCGTGGGACCCCTCGTCGCCGGCGTTCATCGTGGACGACACGCTCTGCATCCCCACAATTTTCATTTCATATACCGGCGAGAGCCTCGATTACAAAGCACCGTTGCTCAAAGCCCTTGCCTCTGTCGATAAGGCGGCTACCGAAGTATGCCAGTATTTCGACGACAATGTTAAGAAAGTGTATTCGTACCTCGGATGGGAGCAGGAATATTTCCTCGTGGACGCAGGCCTCTATGCCGCCCGCCCCGACCTGTTGCTTACGGGACGCACCCTCATCGGTCACGAATCCGCCAAAAACCAGCAACTCGAAGACCACTACTTCGGCGCAATACCCGAGCGCGTGCAGGCGTATATGAAGGAAGTGGAATTTGAGGCTTACAAATACGGCATCCCCTGCAAGACCAGGCACAACGAGGTGGCTCCCAACCAGTTTGAACTCGCGCCCATCTTCGGCGAGACCAACCTTGCCAACGACCAGAACCTCCTCATAATGTCTATTATGAAGCGTGTGGCGCGCAAGCACGGTTTCCGCGTGCTCTTGCACGAAAAGCCCTTTGCCGGCATCAACGGTTCGGGCAAGCACAACAACTGGTCGCTCGGCACCGACACTGGCGTAGGACTCTTCACGCCCGGCAAGACCCCGGAGGAGAATTTGCAGTTCGTTACATTCATCGTAAATATCCTGATGGCTGTTTATAAAAACAACGCTCTCCTCAAGGCGTCGGTAATGACCGCAATGAACGCCCACCGTCTCGGAGCCAACGAGGCACCGCCTGCCATCATCTCCGTATTCCTTGGCACGCAGCTCACGTCGCTGCTCGACAAGATAGAAAACTCTACTTCTGAGGACGGCATCATCCTCGACGACAAGAAAAAAATGCAACTCGGCATCGGCAGCATCCCCGAAGTGCTCGTGGACAATACCGACCGCAACCGTACCTCGCCATTCGCCTTCACGGGCAATAGGTTTGAGTTCCGCGCCGTAGGTTCGTCCGCCAACTGTGCATCGGCTATGATTGCCATCAATACCGCCGTTGCCGCTCAGCTCGAGGAGTTTAAGAATACCGTGGATGCCAAGATAGCCGCCGGACAGTCGAAGGAGCACGCCATCTTTGAAGTCATCAAGCAGTACATCAAGGAATCCAAGGCTATCCGTTTTGATGGCAACGGCTATTCCGACGAGTGGAAGGCTGAGGCTGCCAAGCGCGGTCTCGACTGCGAGACTTCCGTGCCGAAGATTTACGACGCATACACCACGCCCGAATCTATCGCAATGTTTGAGAAGTTGGGCGTATTCACAGCCAAGGAACTTGCCGCCCGCAACGAGGTCAAGTGGGACATCTACACCAAGAAAATCCAGATTGAGGCACGTGTGCTCGGCGATTTGGTATTGAGTTCTATTGTGCCTGTTGCCACCAAGTACCAGGCTTTGCTCCTCGACAGTGCCAACAAGATGGTGAAGGTGTTTGGCGAAGAAAAAGCCACCAAACTCGGTGCGCAGACCTTGAAGACCATCGAGAAGATTTCGGAATACATCGACAGCCTCAAGACCAACGTAGAGGCTATGGTGGAAGCCCGCCGCAAGGCCAACCGCATCGAATCGGAGAAGGAGAAGGCGTTGGCATACCACGACACCGTGCTGCCATTCTTCGACGTCATCCGCGACAATGTGGACAACCTCGAACTCATCGTTGACGACGAGATGTGGCCATTGCCCAAGTACCGCGAATTGCTGTTCATCAGGTAGTTTGCCTAAAATTCTCCATAATTACAATGATGCCGCCGCGAATGTATGTTTCGTGGCGGCATTTTTTGTGTGTTAACAACTTTTAACTTATGATTTTTCTAAACTAATCCGCATTTTATTTACATTTGTGCCATAATCAAAAAACCTAAGACTTGGCAAATATCAAGAACATAATACGCAACAGATGGTGCGGGATGTTGATGGCGATGTTGACGGCAATGGGCTTCGGGGCGTGTCACAGGACGCAGAAGGTAGTCATTGACGACAGCAACGCATCTGTTGTTGATACCATCCGCGCCGACAAACCGCCCATATTCCACGGTGGCGGCGAAATAATTGCCCTTTATGGTGTGCCTCCGTCTAAATTCAAAAACTTGAAACAACAAAATAATAATCTCCAAAACAAATAATCAAAATGAAACAAATAAAGAAGTATTTTACAGTGAAATGGTGCGCGATGATTTCGGCACTGCTTGGAATGTTGGGCTATGCAGCCTGTGGCAGCAAGGACGAGGAAGATGACAGAATGGTCTGTCTGTATGGACAGCCGCACGCCAATTTTAGGGTGGAAGGCTCTGTCCTAAATGAAGATGGCTCTCCTATTGCTGGTGTCAAAGTCTATGTCCGCGACCATTACGGCGACACTACCAAGACCGACCGAAATGGCAAGTACGTATTCGAGGACAATTTTTTTGAGCCCTTCAACAATATTTGGGTTATGGCGGAAGACCCGTTTGGCATCTATGCTGCCGATTCTGTAAATGTCGCAACTGATTTCAAGGGCGGCGAAGGCAGTATGTGGGATTGCGGCAGTTTTTCCACCACGCAAGACATCACGCTCAAAGTGAAGCCCGCCCAACCTGAACCTCCAGAACAGCCGTCAGACCCAGAGTCTCCTGAAACTCCGTCAGAACCCGAAACTCCGTCAACCCCCGAAGAATAAGATGGAACTTTCTCTGAAAAAACGCATCGGTCTCGAACTTGCCCGCAGCCTCAAAAACAACCGCAAGAAGCTCCACGAACTCAAGCAGTTGTTTTGGGAATGTACGTTGCGGTGCAATCTTCGATGCCGTCATTGCGGCAGTGCGTGTCTGCCAAAATCACAAATCAAAGATATGCCCGCTGATGATTTTCTTGCGGTGGTTGACAAACTGACTCCGCACGTCAACAACCACGAATTGATGGTAATCATCACCGGGGGCGAGCCGTTGTTGCGCGACGACATAGAATATGTTG
>JAFXMJ010000167.1 GCA_017530465.1 Bacteroidales bacterium | reverse complement strand
GCCTATGCCGATGGCCGTGGTCTGTCCGAGTCCGGCTTTGGTCACTTGGTCAACTGCTTCGTAAGTCAATGTGCCTGAACGCGATACGATGCCCACGTGTCCTTTTTGGAAGATGAATCCGGGCATGATGCCCACCTTAGCCTCGCCAACAGTGAGGATGCCGGGGCAGTTGGGGCCGATGAGACGGCAGTCCTTGTCCTTGAGGTATTCCTTCACCTTCACCATGTCTTGTGTGGGTATGCCCTCGGTGATGCACACAATTACCTTGATGCCCGACTCTGCGGCCTCCATGATGGAATCTGCCGCGAATGCCGGGGGCACGAAAATGCAGCTCACGTTGGCGCCGGTCTTGGCTACCGCCTCCTGCACCGTATTGAACACCGGACGGTCGAGGTGTGTCTGTCCGCCCTTGCCGGGGGTCACGCCGCCAACGACCTGTGTGCCGTATTCTATCATCTGACCAGCGTGGAACGTGCCCTCGCTGCCTGTGAATCCCTGTACAATTACCTTGGAATCCTTGTTTACCAATATGCTCATTTTGTTTGTAATGTTTTATGTTCTTATTCCAGCAAACAAAATTACAGCAAATTTTTGGTACAATAAAAATTTTTTAAATCTTTTTTTAATATTTTTTGCGGGTATGATATTTGTTTTCTAAATTTGTAAAGTTTTTTAACGGACCCAAAGCATTCAATAAGAACTAAGATAATGAATGAGTCTATATTAACTGCGTTGATGCAGATGTTTGCGATTGCTGCCTCGTTGGACCCGAAGGATGATTCCTACGACGACGTGAGGGGCATCGTGTCCTCTTACCTCAGACAACAGCTGAGCCAACAGTATGCGGACAAGTTTCTGAAACTCTTCGACGAATACCTCGCCGTGCAGACAGGCTCTGCGCGCAAAAATTCGGATTCCAAGCAGAGGAAGCGCAACTCGTCCAACTTCGTTAAGGTGTTGAAAATCTGCGAAGAAATCAATGAGACCTTGCAGCAGCACGACAAGGTCATCGTTGTAATACGTCTCCTCGAATTCGTGGGAAAGGAAGTCACCGACAAGGAGCTCGACTTCATCAACACCGTGGCGGAGACGTTCTACATCCCTTATCCTGAATACAAGGCTCTGAGGGCTTTTGTTCTCTATGACGTTGACAAGATAGAGGACAAGAGTCACCTTATGTATATATCGTCAGACACCGAACTTCCCGAAAACCTCGCAGGTGCAAAGTTCATGCACGAGAAAAACCTTCGCGGCTCCATCAGGATAATCCGTATGGCAAGCACCAACATGCTATTTTTCAAGTATGTGGGCGATGGCGAATCTATCTTGCTCAACAATGCACCCACCAATCCGGGCAAGACCTACCTATTGGGCAACGGCTCGGTAATCAAAAACTCGAAAATATCGCCGATATATTTCAGCAACATTTCCAACAGGTTTATCCTCGACGAACAGCAGGCAAAAATAGAGTTTTGCGCCGACGACATCGAGTTCCACTACCCCAACTCCAAGAACGGCATCCAAAAATTCTCGTTCTTCGAGGAATCTGGCAACCTCATCGGCATCATGGGAGGCTCTGGCGTAGGCAAATCGACATTGCTCAACCTTTTGATTGGCAACTACTCCCTTGCTGGCGGTCGCATCACCATCAACGGCTACGACTACGCCGAAAAGAGCGAAAAACTCAAAGGCGTCATCGGCTACGTGCCGCAGGACGACCTCTTGATTGAGGAATTGACGGTATATCAAAACCTATACTTCAACGCCAAGCTCTGTTTCGACAAGTTTACGGAGGAGCAAATCAACGAATCGGTCAACAAAATCCTCGTCGAGATGGACTTGTACGAAATCCGCAACCTCAAAGTAGGCGGCCCGTTAAACAAGTTTATATCAGGTGGTCAGAGAAAGCGTCTTAACATCGCGCTCGAACTTATGCGCGAGCCGTCGGTGCTTATCGCCGACGAGCCTACTTCTGGTCTTTCGTCAGCCGACTCCGAAATGGTGATGACGCTCTTGAAGGAACAAACCTTCAAGGCAAAACTCGTCATTGTAAACATCCACCAGCCGTCGTCGGACATTTACAAGATGTTTGACAAAATCCTCGTGATGGACAGGGGCGGCTATCCAGCATATTACGGCAACCCACTCGACGCGATTGTGTATTTCAAGACCATCAACGGCGACGTGGCGGCAGAGCAGAGCGAGTGCCCAACATGCGGCAACGTGAATCCCGAACAACTCCTCTACAACCTCGAGGCAAAGATGGTGGACGAATACGGCAAGCTCACCCGCACCCGCAAGGTGTCGCCGCAAGAATGGTACGACCTCTTCAACAAAAACATCATGCCCAAAATCGAGGAGCACAAGAAGGACTTCGACACTTCCAAGAAGAAGGATTTGCCAGACAACAACTTCCAAATCCCGAGCCTGTGGACGCAGTTCAAGATTTTTGTGCAGAGAAACGTGCTGTCCAAGATTACCGACAAGCAATATCTCCTCATCAACCTCTTGGAATCGCCAGTGCTGGCATTCATATTGGCATACTTCATCAAGTATTTCAGCGGCACACCCGACGACCCGGGCGCATACGTATTCGCCAACAACGAAAACATCCCCGCATATATATTTATATGTGTGATTTGTTCGTTGTTCATAGGATTGACAGTGAGCGCGGAGGAAATCATACGCGACCGAATGATCCTAAGCCGAGAACGATTCCTGAACCTGAGTTGGCTTAGCTACATCAATTCCAAAGTGGCGGTATTGTTTGCAATATCGGCAATACAGACTCTCTCGTTCGTACTTGTGGGCAATATTGTACTTGAAATTCACGGTCTTACGTGGCAATACTGGCTGGTGCTTTTCACAACGTCGGCATTTGCCAACATGCTCGGCTTGAACATCTCGTCGGCACTCAATAGCGTCGTCAATATCTACATCACCATACCTTTTATAATAGTACCCGAATTGCTGTTTAGCGGTGTGATGGTAAGTTTCAGCAAAATCCACAAGAACGTGGCAGACGCTGAATGTGTGCCAATTGTCGGCGACATTATGACGTCGAGGTGGGCATACGAAGCATTGGCATTGGAACAGTTTGAAAACAACCCCTACAACCGACACTTCTACCTCGTGGAGCGCGAGATTAGCCAAAACAACTACAACTCGTCGTTCCTCGTGCCAGCATTGAGAACCCGCATCGAAAACGCCAAACGTTCGCTCAAACTCGGCGAAGACAACGAGCGCGTTGACAAAGACTTACGCATTGTCAAAAACATGGTGGCGGACATCGTTGGCAGGGATGGACAGAAATTTGCCCGCGTGGACGAAATATGCCGCGAAAAGTTCACCGACACCGTGGCTGACGAACTCCTGAACTTCTTGGACGACTTCAAGGGTCTCTCGGAGCAGCTCCAATACGACGCCTCCAACAAAAAAGACCTCATCTACGAGCGTCTCCTTACAGATTTGGGCGGCAGGGAGAATGTGGTGGCACTCCAAATGTCGTGTCAAAACAAGCGTCTCGACGAGTACCTCCTCAACAAGAACGACCTCGACAAGATAATCGAGAGCAAGTCGGGCAGGTTGATACAGATGAAAGACCCGTCGTACCACAAGACCCGCTTCCGCAACGGCAGGGCGCACTTCTACTCGCCGGTCAAGAGATTGGGCAACACGGAGATACCGACGTTCTGGTTCAACTTGGCGTTCATCTGGCTGACGACGATATTCCTGTACATCGCGCTTGAATTTACGTGGTTGAAGAAGTTGCTCAACTTCCTGGGCAACATCAAGATTTTCAAATCCATAGGCAAGAAATGACCAAACAGACCAAACTCATCATAGTATGCGCGTCGGCGGCAATAGTCGTCGGCGCGTTGGTATGGTGGCTATTTGCAACCCCCGGCAACAAGGTGCGCATAGGCGAAAAAATCCACCTCCTCAAGGAGACCACCGTGCAGATGAGGCTCAAAGTGATAGCACGCTCCGACGGCTCGGCGCAAGTGGCGGTGAAGTTTTTTGACGTTGACGGCAAGGCTGTGGGACGCTGCGAACAGCAATACAGCGGCGGCAGAATCACGCTGCGGTTTATGGATGTGGAGATTGACGGTCGGCACATCTATTTCCCCTACGAAATGACTCAGCCATCCCAGACCGACACACTCCGTCTGCAACTGCAACAATATTATGTAAACAACGGATTTCCAATGGTTTATGACACTCATACCGGCGATGCATTATTGCGCGACGAGATTGGCGTCCTCTACCAAAATACACTCACATTGAAGCGCAAAAAGCTTGAAGCTCTCTATGGCTGCACCGCGCACATCGTGGAGGCCACGCTCGGCGAACCGATGGAAAGGGTCAATTATTCGGTGATAGCGAAGGCCGACGGCGGCATTGAGTTTGGGAATTAATTATGGATTTTTGGATTTGTATTTTTGAATATTCAAAAATACACACACCTTATATTATTATACGAAAATACTCAAAAATATTTTTTTTGTTACCAAAATAATTATTACTTTTGCCGCGAATCAGAAACTATTATATGATATGTTGGAACCCATCATTATAGAGGCTACGAGCGACACGCCGCGAGTAGAATTGAACAAGGAGAAAGGCATCTTCAGGTTTGAGGGCAAGTCGCTGCCCGAGGACGTGATTAAGTTTTTCAGTCCGGTGCAGTCTTG
>JAFXMJ010000166.1 GCA_017530465.1 Bacteroidales bacterium | reverse complement strand
GATTAAAAAAATCCGAGAGAAACACACTAAAAATACTTGAATTGATGCAAACAAATCCGTCAATATCTATTGACGAACTTGCCAATTCCTGCAACTTAACTCGCGATGGAATTAATTACTACATTAAAAATTTGAAAAAGGACGGGTTTATTAAAAGGGATGGCGCAAAAAAGAACGGTTATTGGGAAGTGCTAAAAACTACACTTTAAACCGAATCACTACACTTTAAATTGCAATTACTACACTTTAAACTAAATTACTACACTATAAATCACAATCACTACACTTTAAAACTTCCCAATAAATTGTGGTATAAAAATTAGGCTGCCCTTCCCCCTTGGACAGCCTAATTATTTGCTTATTCAATAAAATATTTATCTTTTCACCTCGCTTTCCTTGCCAAACAAGTACTCGCCTTTGTATCCGCCGAAGTCTATTACCACTTTCTCGAATACGATGCCCGCATGTTTGGGCGTAAGGGTGAGTGTGTGAACGTCGGATTTGTTGACCTTCAATGTAACCACCTTCTCCACTACGCGGCGGGCGATTGTTGGATAGAAAGTCGTGTATTGGTAGGGCTGTTTGTCGAGAAGGTCGGCGTTGAAATTCACCGTCTTAACCTCGCCGCCGTCGATGGAAATGCCGCATTGATGTCCGCCAACGTTTTGGAAGTCGAGGGTGGATTTTACAACTACGTGCACTTTTACCGAATCGGCGTAACCTTCCGGCAACGCGAAACTGTAAGTCAACGACGAATTGCCAACAGGCTTATTGTACGGCGTGAGAGCCACTGCGCTGCGGGTGCGACCGTAATAGGGATATACAGTCCAATTGACACCATCGGCGGCATTGGCGGAATAATAATGCTCTGCCTCCATTGCAACATATCCGTTGCCCGGTGCAAAGGTGAATCCGCCTTGTTGACCCTCGGCAACGCGCTTGGTCTCCGGCAACATATCGTGCGGGAAATTGTCGTTCCACATACGGTAACCGATGTGCTTCTGAATCATCATACCGTTCCATTTGCCATTGGCAATGTCGTGATTGTACTGAGCGCAGAGAATGGAATCGCGCTTGAAACATTCCGAAACGCGGTCAGACCAATAGTTGGCGTCGGGGTCGTTGTTGTTGGCGCAATAGCGGTTCATTGCTTGTGCGTAATAGATGTCGTAGAGGTTTGCCATCGCCTGAACGGGGAACAAAATCAATTGGAAATAAGCGTCCTTGTACTGTTCGGGCAGGAGGAGCCACAGACGCAACGCCTCCGATTCAAGACGCGCATATTCGTCGGCAACTTGCTTAAATTCGCCTGTCTGAACATTGTAGGTGCGGGCGTCCAACATTTCGGGAGTTACACGCGCCATATACTGACAGTTGCGGTTGTAAATCCTTGCGGCTTCCTTGGCAAACTCCTTGCCGACCACGCGCTCAAAGAATTTTTCGGTGTGGTTGGTGACGTTTTGGAGATTGTAAGTCTTAGGCTCATAAGCCATATCGCAGAAGAGTTGGATGGGGTATTCCATCGGTTTGAGGTCGCCGACATTGAGCACCCAAAGGCTCTCGATGCCAAAATCGTATGCAATAGAAAGTTGCTCAAACATCTGTTGTGTCTGCGTGATATTCAGCCACTTGGAATTGCGTGGTGCGCCCACGTAGTCAACGTGGTAATAGATGCCCCAACCTCCTGCGCGTTTGTGGTCGGGCACACGGCGGATGTCGCCCCAATTGTCGTCGCTGAGGAGGATGATTACATCGTCGGGCACTTTGAGACCTGCGTCGTAATAATCCTGAACCTCTTTGTACAACGCCCAAACCTGTTGACGCTGTGCGGCGGGTTTGCCTGTCTCCTCGGCGATTATCTTGCGCTGATTCTCGATGATGCGCTCCATAAGTTTCTTGTTTTTTTCGAGAGCCATCACATATTCGTCGTCGTGACCCTCACGGCCGCCAAGGGGAGTGTCACCGTCGCCGCGCATACCTATTGTAATGAGGTCTTCATTGTCCTTGCTGCGGCGGATGCCCTCGCGGAAAAACTTGTCGATAGGCCCTTGGTTGGAAGCGTAGTCCCATACGCCTTCCGAGCCACGTTTGCGAACCCATTCCTGATGGTTGCGCGCCATCGGCTCGTGGTGCGACGTGCCCATCACAATGCCCATCTCGTCGGCTACGCGGCTATTGTCGGCGTCGTCGGCGTAGAAAGCGTTGCCCCACATCGCGGGCCACATAAAGTTGGCTTTCAGGCGGAGCAAAAGTTCAAAAACCTTGGCGTAAAAATGGCTGTTCATACCTTTTGCCAATTCAGCAATCGACTTGGGACACTCCGAATCGGGGAAAGTGTTCTTGACCCACGTGCTGAGGCAGGGGGCTTCGTCGTTGAGGAAGATGCCACGGTACTTGACCTTTGGCGAGGGGAACACCACGGTATTATTGACATCAATGGCTACAAAATCGTGCTTCTCCGCCGGCACATCCGCCCAAAAATACCACGGACTCACGCCAATATTGCGGCTGATGTCGTAGATGGCGAAGATGGTGCCGCGCTTGTCAGCACCGAAGATTGCCACGTTCTTGTCGTCAAGTTAGGTTATCATACCCGACTCCCACTTGCCCTTGACGGCGGCGACGTCCAACTTCTGTTTTTTGATGAGGGCGTCGGTGGTCTTGCTCTTGCCGATAGTGCCGACAATCAGCTTGTACTCGGCGTTAGGATTGTTGAGAGCGGGACGTGCGCCCGTCACCTTGTAGATGTCCTCTTGGAGGTTTTGGGCGGCAATCTTCACGCCCTCCCACTCGTCGTCGGCACAGTTGATGCTGCACTTGGTGAGGTCGAATCCGCCCTGCTGCTTGTCAAAATTGACGTACTGAGCCATCGTCAATTGACAACTAAACGTCAACAATGCCAATAATACCAATAGTTTTTTCATTTCTGTATTTGATTGTAATGTGTTCGTGATTAGTATTCATAAAGTTTAAACCGTTGTATGCCCCACTCCCCGTCGGGAATCCTCACGTGACGCCCTTGGTGCGACTCGTCGCCGTTGAGGTAGCGCAAGACGGTCTTGCCATCGGCGGTGGAGATTTCTTTTATCTCCAATATGCCGACGTTGGTATTTTTCTTCAACGACTTGAAATTCAACACCGTGCCTGTGCCAATCAGGAGAAATTCGCCCTGAGCAATGTTGATGATGATTGCGCCTTCCAACCTCCAATTGGGCTTTTTTGCGTCGGGCGACCATCCGAGGGTGTAGTCGTGCTTGGCGATGATTTTGTAGCCGTTAATTATAACCGTGTCGCACTGATTGAGCGAATCCAACATCACGGCACGCATACTCTTGTAACCGTTGAATTGCTTGATGTAATCCTCCGTGACGGCTATCAGATTGTAGGCGGCGGGGAGTTCGGTGAGAGTGCCTTTTTGCGCGTCGCCGCTGAATGTCTCGCCCAATACCGGCGGCATAAACTGAGCTTGTTTGGTCTCTGCCGAGAATGGCGAAAATCCCAATGCGTGATACTCGCCAAATGCATACAACGCCTTTACGCCCGCCGTGGCATCGTATTGATGTTCAGGAATGAAGAATGGATTGTCGGGTCTATAATAGGCTGACGTCCACTTCTTGAAATCGCCAAAATAAATGTCGGGGCTGAGCATTTCTATCAACGGTGCGCCCGCCTTCCATACGTCCAACAAATGCGGCAACGGGCCTCCCGCCGGATATTCGCCAGGCTTGCGTCCGGGGCGGTTGAGGGCGCAATTGACATACATAGGAATATTGTAAATCTTCTTGCCCGCCTTGGCGAGTTCGTGGACATAGACGGCATAGCCCCACGCCGTGAAAATCTCCTCGCCGTAGATGCTACCGCCAAAGATTTCCTTCCAATCGCCGATTACCTTGCCCGTCCAATATTTTTTCAACGTGTCCGAGAGTTGATCCTTATGCTGCGCGAGGTATTCGGTCAGGCGAGTAGGCACTGTGGAATTGTAGGCGATGTTGGCAGGCTTGCTGTAATCTCGCGCCGAGGGCAACATTGCAATTTCGTTTTCCACCTGAACCATCAGGACAGTCTGATGGTGGTCGTG
>JAFXMJ010000165.1 GCA_017530465.1 Bacteroidales bacterium | reverse complement strand
GTCGGCGTCAGCCTTCTGACCCTCGTTGTAACCAGTGCGGGCGATGTATTTCATCAGGAACAAATCCGTGGAAGCCCACGACTTTTCGTAATCCTTGGACGAAGCGTCGTAGATGGTGGCAGCCTTGCGGGAGTCGTTGTCCTCAAAAAGATCGGCTGTCTCCTTGCGGATTTGGCAGAAGCCCCAGCCAGCGTCCACGCCGTCGGTGCCGCCCGCCCAACCACGGGGCGAAATCAATCGGGGCAACACTGTGCCGCCTGCACCTTTTGCCCAATTCCAAGAGCGGGTTGCGCCTTCGTTCATAAAGTTGATTTCCCAGATGGACTCGTCGCACCATTCGCCCTCGGCAGTCCAGATGGCTGCAAAATCGGGGTTCAAGGCGTATTTGCCGGACGAGATTATTTCCTCCATATAGCGGAGCGCGGTGGGAAATTTGGATTGGTCGTTCTGATACATAACCACCTCGGCGTAAAGCATATACGCCATTGCAAGGGTTACGCGGCCAGCGTTCTTAGCCTCTGCCTTCATCGGGAGACCGCCGTTGGCGATGGCGTCGTCGAGGTCTGCAACAATCTCGGCATATACCTCGTCAGCCGTCTTCTGTTCGCCGATGTAGGGGTCTTTGAGGTTGGTCTTGTAGAAGGGGATGTTGCCCCAAAACTTCCACAAGTAATTGTAGTAGAACGCCCTCAAAACCTTTGCCTCGGCGATGTAGAGAGCCTTGGTTTCGGGTTTGATGTCCTGGACGTTTTCGATGTATTGGAGTACGTCGTTGCTGCGCTTGACTCCCGAATAGAGTTCTGTCCAGAGGCCTGTCATACACTCGGTGGGCACTGCGGCGTAGTTGCTCATCAGTTGCCAAAAGAGGTTGTCGGTGGATGTGCCGCCGCCGGGCCAAACCTGGTCGCTCTGGATGTCGCTCATCATATTGAGCGGGCAATACTGGTTTTCGCTCCAATCGAACCACTGCAACGGGTCGTAGGCTGCCACGAGATCCTCGTAGATGCGGCTTTCGGTGTTGTAGTATTCGTCCACAAGGAGGTCAGACGGGCTTTCCACCTCCAAGAAACTCTCGCTGCACGCTCCGAAGGTCAACGCCATTGTCGGTAGCAATGCGATATATTTTAATGCTTTCATTGTCTTTCAGTTATTAATAGTTATTAGAAGTTGACGTTAACACCGAAGTTGAACACCCTTGCCTGCGGATATACGCCACGGTCGATGCCGAGGGATATGCCGCCGGAGGAAATTTCGGGGTCGAAGCCTTCGTATTTGGTGAAGGTAAAGAGGTTTTGTGCCGATACGTAGAACCTTACGCGCTCCATAAATGCCCTCTTGGTCAAGTATTGCGGCAAGGTGTAACCGAGTTCCACGGTGCGGAGGCGCATAAACGAGCCGTCGCTAACAAAGATGTCGGACGAAACCCAGTTTTTCGTGTCGCCCCAGACGTACTTGGGATACTTGTTGGAAGTGCCTTCGCCGGTCCAACGATCCTTCATATAGGCGGGGAGGTTCTGATAGTTGATGTCGTTGCGCTTGGTGGCGTCGTAGATGTCGTTGCCGATAGTACCATTAATCTGCAACGAAATATCAAAACCGTAAGCATCTGCGCTGAAATTCAAGCCGTAAGTCCAATCGGGCATACCCTTGCCGATTTGGGTCTGGTCGTCGTCGTTGATTGCGCCGTCGCCGTTGACATCTACAAAAATCACATCGCCGGGAGTAGCGTCGGGCTGAATCATCTTGCCCTCGGCATTGGTGTAAGCGCGGATTTGGTCGTAATTCTGGAAGATGCCGGCGGTCTTGTAACCATAGAAGAACGGGAAGGGGTAGCCATTCTCAGCCCTTGTAATAGTTCCCGTTCCTTGCTGAGAATCCAAGGGGGCGTATCCGGCTTCGTTGCCGTAGTCGATAAGTTCGTTTTTGAGGTAGGTGGCGTTGCCGTTGACCTTGAAATTCCACTTGCCGGTCTTCCAGCGGTAAGTAGCGTCAAACTCCCAACCCTTGTTGTCCATCACGCCGATGTTGCCGGTGGGCTTAGCCTCGCCTACGTAACTCGGGATTGGCATTTCAATAAGCATACCGTCGGTGCGTTTCTTGTACCAATCGACGGTGAAAGTCAATGCGTTTTTGAAGAAGCCGAGGTCGAGGCCAAGGTTTGTTTGCTTGGATTCCTCCCAGCAAAGGTAAGTGTTGGGCAGTACGCTCGGTTTTGTACCGTTGATTACTTTTTCGTCTGCGCCCGAGCCAAAGATGTAATTGTTGCCCGATGCGGTGAGCGACGTGTAGCGGAATTGACCGATGGACTCATTACCGTTTTTACCCCAAGAGAAGCGGAGTTTTGCGAATTCGAGCCACGCGGGACGGTTGGCGAGGAAGGATTCTTCGGTGATGTTCCAGCCCAAGGAGAACGAGGGGAAGGTTGCGTAATGATTGTCGGGACCGAAATTGGAACTGCCGTCGCGCCTTACCGTAAACTGTGCCATATAGCGTCCCTTGTAGTCGTAACTTGCACGTGCAAATATTGATGCCAATGTGTGGGGAGCGAATGCGCCGCCGTAAACGCTCTGGTCGCCGTCGGCTGCGAGGCCGGTGGTGAAGCTGATGTTGGGTCTTGGATTGTTTTCGTCCTTCATATCGTAATTTGCGCCGCCGAGTTGACGGCCGGTGTATTTGAGAGCCGACTGACCGAGCAACACGTTGAAATGGTGTTCGCCGATGGTCTTGTCGTAACTCAAAGTGTTTTCAATCTGCCAGGTGAGATTCTTGTTCATCTCAGAATATACGCGGGTGCGGTCGGCGTAGTTGTTGGGGGTGAGCCAAAACTTCTTGATGTAGCCCTCGTAGCCCCAGAAACTCATATCGCCGCCGAAGGACGAGCGGAATTTGAGGTTGTCCACCAAGGTGAGTTCGGCGAACATATTGCTAACAAAATGGTCTGCCTTGTTGTCGGAGCCGGGCAGAGAGAGCGATGCGAGCGGGTTGGTCATCTCGTTGAAATTGGTGCCTGCAATCGAATAGAGCCTGCCGTCAGCCGAATATACGGGGACGAAGTTGGCGGTCTT
Source organism: Bacteroidales bacterium (assembly GCA_017530465.1). Taxonomy (GTDB): domain Bacteria; phylum Bacteroidota; class Bacteroidia; order Bacteroidales; family UBA3824; genus UBA3824. Next base: position 1,931 of record JAFXMJ010000165.1, on the reverse strand, counting down.
TTCATATTGAGCGAGCACTTCCTCGGGGTTTTCTGCATAGACGGTCATTATCGGCGACAACGACAATGCAGAGCCGAGCGGGGAGCCGAAGGAGGAGTTGGTCTCGATGCCCTTGGATTTGATGTGGGAGTAGCTAACGTTGATGCCGGCGTCAAACTTGTTGAGCCAGTTGCGCTCCTTGGTGTCAAAGAGGTTGTAGGTGGTGTTGCTGCGGAGGGTAACGCGCTGATAGTTGGAGCGGTCGTAGTTGCCGCCCACGATGCCCTCCTGACGGAAGAAACCAGCGGAGAGGAAGTAGTTGACCTTGTCGGTTGCGCCCGATACGGAGAGTTGATGGTTGAGTATGGGGGCGTTGGCGTTGAATACCTCGTCCTGCCAGTCGGTGCCTTCGCCGTACTGTGCTGGATTGTCGTAGATGGGAGCCTGACCGCTATTAACTGCGCCTTCGTTGACCATTGTGGCGTATTCGGCGGCGTTGAGCACGTCGCGGTGCTTCCACGGATTCTGGATGCCAAAACTAAAATCGTAAGTTACCTTGGCTGCGCCTGTCTTGCCTTTCTTTGTAGTAACGAGGATGACGCCGTTGGCAGCCCTTGCACCGTAAACCGCGCCCGATGCAGCGTCCTTCAATACCTCGATAGACTGGATGTCGTTGGGGTTGAGGTAGTCGATGCCGCCGTCGATGGGCATACCGTCCACGACGTAGAGGGGGTTGGAATTGTTGATGGTGCCCACGCCACGGATGCGGATTTGCGCGCCCTCGCCAGGCTGACCGGAAGTGGCAGTGGCGGTAACGCCGGAGGTCATACCTTTCAAGGCGTTGTCCACGCGGACGCTTGCGCCCTGGATGTCGTCGGCGGAGATGCCTGATATTGCGGCAGTTACGACGCTTTTCTTCTGAGTGCCGTAGCCGATTACCACCACCTCCTCCACGGCTGCGAGGTCTTCTTCAAGAAGGATTTTGAGTTCCTTCTCGCTGTTGGCGACAAATTCCTGCGCCTTGTAGCCGATGTAACTGATTAATACAGTGGAGTTTCTATCGACGTTGAGCGAAAACTTGCCGTCGAGGTCGGAGATAGTGCCGTTGGTAGTGCCCTGTTGCACGATGTTGACTCCGATAAGCGGGTCGCCGTTGCTCTTGTCGAGCACCTTGCCGCTTATAGTAATCCTGTCCTGCGCGATAGCCGCCGTGGTCAGGATTAAGAGCGTTAGTAATGTTAGCAATCTTTTCATAAGACTTGAAGTTTAATGGTTATTGTTTCAAAAAAAATTCTCTGTGATTTCGCCGTCGGATTACCCGTCGGTTTTCACTGCAAATATACGGATGTGCGAGGCAAAAAGTCAAGAAAAATGCTTCTTCAAAACTACGTCAAGGCTCATTTTTTACTACTACAAAACTACGTCAAACAGGGGTTAGAGGTGGGTGTAGGTACGTTTTGGGTACTACACGGGGGAAAAAGGGGTACGTCGGAGGCGGGAAAGACGAGATTTTTTGTGTGAGGAGTGAGAAAAAAAATAAACATCACGAAGTCGAGGTGTTATAATATTGATTGTATTTTTTTTAACAATTCATTCCTATCCTCATTGTTAAGTTGAAGAAAATTTCTAATACTTTCCTCAAAAATTTGTGCAAAACTATCGTCGTTGAATATCGTATAATCAATTTTGTCCGCAAGGTTGGGGGCAAGCGTTTTCCAAAAATCTGGGTCTTTCACCATATCTAAGCATTGCGTTAAAGCATAATCATTGTTGCAGGTATTGGCAAGAGAATGCTCTATTACATCCGGTTTGCCCATCATCTCTTTTGTTAATATCGATAATTCTTCATAATGTATGTTTGCGGAAACGGTGTCTCCAAGTTTTTGTTCAATGTCAGCAAGTTGTTTAAGTGTACCTACCAAACTTTCAAAATACAGCGGTGTTTTCGGCAG
>JAFXMJ010000164.1 GCA_017530465.1 Bacteroidales bacterium | reverse complement strand
TCGGGCTTAAACTCGTCGCCCTTTGCCAAAGCCGAAATCACCGAGTGCAGGAACACACACGGCTGCGTAACCTTGGTCTGACGGAGGTCTTCGTCAGTGCCTTCAAACATCAATTTGGTGATGCCAAAACCCAATATCTCGTCAGCCTTGTCGAAATAGCCATTCGCCAAAGCCGATCCTTCGTACAAATCCTTGCCCATTCCGGGGAACTGGGCTCCCTGTCCGGGAAACAAATATGCTGTCATATTATGTTTACTTTTACTTTAAATTTCAGGGTGCAAAGATAACACTTTTTTAAATTATATACACTAAATTGGTAAGATTTTTTTTTAAAATTCCTCTTAGTTATTCGTTTTGTTTAATTACTTCTTCATACGGAGGATACATCTTCATATCCTTCATCGCGGGGGATGGAGGATAAGGGATGGTGGAATTGAGTTGTTTAATATCGTTTCCTGACAAGTCATAACGACAAAGAATATTATAGTCGGAAGCAATATCATTCCAACTACATTTTTCCATTGCATCTGATGATATGATAAAAACACTCAGTGTATCTTCCCTAATTTCTGGACGCAGAACAAATACTCTATTATATGGCAAAGCAATATTTTTACTGTTGTTTTTTATTTCTGGCTTATAGATATAACGCTGAAATGTCGTATCCGGGTAAAAATATCCACAACACGCATATATATCTTGTCCTGATGCGTTTTCAACATAGACATTATAGTCGTCGCTTTTGTAATCGTCACAACCTATTATCAGAATTGTAATGAACAAACATAGTATCAACTTCATCTTAGTCCTCCTTTTTATATGGTGGATACATTTTTATATCTTTCATTTCCTCCGTCGGTGGATACGAAATCTTGTATCTCGCGAAATCCTTTCCCGACAAGTCGTATCTCTGAAGTATTTTATACCCTATCCGAATGGTGTTGAAGTCATACTTTTCCATCGTATCTTTGGCAATAATGAACAGGCAGAACATATCATTGCTTTTTTTCGGGTCTCTGTCTTTTTGCGTATATACACCATCAGGAACTACCTTGGGATAGTGGTAGTTGATATGAAAGAAATCCGTATTTGGCAACGTGTCTGGATAACAGTTTGTAATGCACGTGTAGATGGTGTCATCAGACCCATTAAAAAATGGGAAGTCATATTCCGAATCCATATACGCACCGCAATCTTCACAGGCCGACAGCAACGTAAAGATTGCCATACAAATTATATATAAATTCAATTTCTCCATAGAAACGAAGATGTTAAAGGGTTCGCAAATAACCAATACCAATCGAAATGAAGTTTAAGCGGATACCAGGAAAAGAGTGTTCATGTCGATTCGTTTTAGTTTGAACGCAAAATTAAATGTTGATTTGGAAAAATCCAAAATATTATCAAAAATAATTTTACTAAAAAATTCCTTTTGCCGAATAAAAAAATATTTTGTAATTTCGTGCCATAAAAATAACATCAAAACATACACATAGAAATGGATTTACACGAATATCAGGGCAAGATAATCCTCGCCAAATATGGTGTGCCTGTGCCAAAGGGCATCGTGGCGGAGACTCCCGAAGAGGCTGTAGAGGCAGCCAAGAAACTCCAAGAAGAGACCGGTACTACTTCCTGGGCCATCAAGGCACAGGTTCATGCAGGCGGACGCGGCAAGGCGGGCGGCGTCAAGATTGCAAAATCTATCGACGAAGTAAAACTGTACGCAAGCCAGATTATAGGCATGACGCTCGTCACCAAGCAGACCGGCGCGGCTGGCAAGCTCGTCCGCAAGGTACTCGTAGAAGAAAGCATCTACTATCCCAACGCCGAGGGCAAAATCGACGTCGCAGAATATTACATGAGCATCCTGCTCAACCGCGCAACGGGTCGCAACATCGTGATGTACTCGCCCAAGGGCGGCATGAACATAGAGGAAGTGGCAGAGCAGACCCCCGAACTTATTTATAAAGAGGAGATAAACCCCGCTACAGGACTTCTCCCGTTCCAGGCCGGCAGAATTGCCTTCAACCTCGGTCTCAGCGGCGACGCTATGAAAAACATGAAGAAGTTTGTATCGGCTCTCGTAAACGCTTACCTCAAGAGCGATTCGTCGATGATGGAAATCAACCCTGTCTTCAAGACCTCCGACGGCAAGATACTCGCCGCCGACTGCAAGGTAAAGCTCGACGACAACGCCCTCTTCCGCCAGAAAGAATTTGCCGCAATGCGCGACATCACCGAGGAAGCTCCCGCAGAAGTTGAGGCAGGCCAATACGGATTGAACCTTGTAAAGCTCGACGGCAACATCGGCTGTATGGTAAACGGCGCAGGCCTCGCAATGGCTACGATGGACATCATCAAGCTCTCAGGCGGCGACCCTGCCAACTTCCTCGACGTAGGCGGCACGGCAAGCGCAGAGACCGTGGAGGCTGCTTTCAAAATCATCATGAAAGACCCCAACGTAAAGGCAATCCTCGTAAACATCTTCGGCGGCATTGTTCGTTGCGACCGCGTTGCCAACGGCATCGTGGAGGCTTACAAGAAGATTGGCTCTATCAACATTCCAATCATCGTCCGTCTCCAAGGCACCAACGCTGAGGAAGCCAAGAAGATAATCGACGATTCTGGTCTCAACGTTCAGTCGGCTATCACATTCGAGGAAGCCGCAAAACTCGTATCGAAAGTGGTTGCTGCTTAAAAAGGCACACCTTATATAATATATAACAGAGTAAGTGTCCTCAACGGACAGTAATCACACAAATCTTTACAAATTGTTCAAAAAATATTTGTACGATTTGTAAAGATTTGTACGATTTCTCGCGTAGCGACTTCCAATGCTATAAATAATCGTTAAAACAAAACTAATGTACAGGACTAATAATTGCGGCGAGCTGCGCATCTCGGACGCCGGCAAGGAAGTTACCCTCGCCGGATGGGTGCAGCGCGTCAGGAATCTCGGAGCGATGACCTTCGTTGACCTCCGCGATAGATATGGCATCACGCAGTTGTATTTCAACGTCGATACCAACAAGGATCTCTGCGAGGCCGCCCGCAAGCTCGGACGCGAATACGTGGTTCAAGCCATCGGCACTGTAACGGAGCGCACAAGCAAAAACCCCGACCTGCCCACCGGCGACATCGAAATCACCGTTACCAAATTCAACATACTCAACAAGTCGGAAATCCCGCCCTTCACCATCGAAGACAATACCGACGGCGGCGAAGACCTCTTGATGAAATACCGCTACCTCGACATCCGCCGCCGACCAATAATCCGCGGCCTACAGTTGAGAAACAAGATGAGCTTTGAGGTGCGCCGTTATTTGGACGGACTCAACTTTATGGAAGTGGAGACCCCGATGCTCATAAAATCTACCCCCGAAGGCGCACGCGACTACGTAGTGCCATCGCGCATACACCACGGCGAATTTTACGCCCTGCCGCAGAGCCCGCAGCAGTACAAGCAGCTGCTGATGGTGGCTGGCATCGACCGTTATTACCAGATAGTGAAGTGTTTCCGCGACGAAGACCTCCGCGCCGACCGTCAGCCCGAGTTCACGCAGATAGACTGCGAGATGAGCTTTGTGGAGCAGGAAGACGTGTTGCAGGTATTTGAAGGCCTTGCTAAACACCTTTTCAAAGAGGTGCGCGGCATCGAGATGGATTACGACTTCCCCCGCATCACTTGGCACAAGGCAATGGAGGAATACGGCAGCGACAAGCCCGACATCCGTTTCGGAATGAAGATTCACAACATCACCGACGCTGTCAAGGGACACAATTTCAAGGTGTTTGACGATGCCGAATATGTATGCGCAATCGCTGTTGGCGGCTGTGCCAACTATTCACGCAAGCAGCTCGACGAACTCACCGAATGGGTTAAGCGTCCGCAAGTGGGCGCCAAGGGTCTCGTTTACATCAAGTACAACGAAGACAACACCATCAAATCGTCCGTTGACAAATTCTACACGCCCGAACAGTTGACAGAAATTGCCAAAATGGCAGGTGCAGGCACAGGCGACCTCGTGCTCATACTCTGCGGCAAAAAACTCCCCGTCCTCAATCAGATGGGCACACTCCGCATCGAGATGGCTAACCGCCTCAACCTCAGGGACAAAAACATCTTTGCCCCGCTCTGGGTCATCGACTTCCCCCTCTTTGAGTGGGACGACGCCACACAGCGTTTCTATGCAATGCACCACCCATTCACATCGCCCAAAAAGGAAGACTACGACATCCTCGAATCCAACCCCGGCGAAGCCCGCGCCAACGCTTACGACCTCGTAATCAACGGCGTAGAAGTAGGCGGCGGCTCCATCCGTATCCACGATTCGGCATTGCAGGTAAGGATGTTTAAGCTCCTCGGATTCACCGAAGAAAAGGCTCAGGAGCAATTCTCCTGCCTTATCAACGCATTCAAGTACGGTGCGCCTCCTCACGGCGGCCTCGCATTCGGACTCGACCGTTGGGCAGCTCTCATGAACGGCAGCGACACCATAAAGGACGTAATCGCGTTCCCGAAAAACAACGCTGCCCGTGACGTGATGATCGACGCGCCGTCGCGCATCTCCGACGAGCAGCTCGACGAACTTTCGCTAATCATCAAGCCCGAAAAAGCAAATGAATGACAATCCAAGCAGCAAAGAAATCGTATCTCGTATGCTCCAAGCGTGCAAAAACATTATCTTTGCGACGTCTAACCTCAATTCGCCCAAGGACATAGAAAAGGACACATACGCCCTCGAAAATACGGAGATATGCCTTTCTATAATCCGCGACGCCTACAAATCCCTTGATGCAGAAGAGCAGGAAAAACTCTCGGTAGTCAATTGGGACGAAATCGATACTATTGTCGATCAGCTCCAAGTGCAACACAAGACCGACGCCGACTATTGCAAGGCGTTGCACTCGTACAAAACCGACCTTCCGAGGCTCAAGGAAAAACTTGAGGCAAGACTCGCTCAAATGTGATAACACGCTATAAGACATGAAGATAGAAAGATTCATAGTAAACACTTTTGGTGAAAACACCTACCTCGTCTATGACGACGCAACTCTCGAATGTGCCGTCATAGACCCGGGGTGTTATACCGAAGGTGAGCGCAATGCGATTGCAACACGCATCAATCAATTGAACCTGCGCCCCAAGTACATCATAAACACCCACTGCCACATCGACCACATCCTCGGCGTCAACTTCCTGAAGAAGACATACGGCATACCTTTTGCCGCCAATGCCGCCGACCAATATCTGCTCGACAAGGCAGACGCATACGCAATGGGCTGGGACTGGAAACTTGACGGCAAAATCGAAATCGACATCGACATCACCGAAGGCTCCGAGTTCAAGATTGGCAATGCGACACTCAAATGCGCCGCCACACCCGGACACACGCCCGGCGGTATGGTGATATATTCGGAGGACGACAAGTTTATGTTTACTGGCGACACGTTGTTCCGTGGCACAATCGGACGCACCGACCTACCCGGCGGCGACTACGACACGCTTATGGCAAGCATCCACAATCGAGTAATGCGTTTTGATGGTCAATACGAAGTGCTGCCCGGACACGGCGAAAGCTCCTCCATCGGCAAAGAAGCCGCAAGCAACCCAATGCTCGGTATAGAGGATTAATGAGGAAAGAGGATAGAGGAAAGATTAGAGATTAAAGTATAAAGATTAAAATCTCAAAAAATAATTGCCATCCGACCAAAAGCATACCGCTTCTGCCGGATGGCAATTATGCATTATGAATTATGCATTGAAAAAACTA
>JAFXMJ010000163.1 GCA_017530465.1 Bacteroidales bacterium | reverse complement strand
TTATTTTCAAGTCTTTAAAACTCTATTTAGGAACTGCCAAAACAATATATTTTGCGACCTGTGGTGATTTGTCGAATATAAATTTTGATTTGCTAACAGATTCCACTGGCACACCACTCAACCAAAAATACAAAATGATTCGTGTGTCGTCTGTGTACGAAATTCCTGAAATCAAATCATTAGACACAAAAAAATTCAAAACCTCAGCACTTTATGGCGGCATTGATTACAAAAATTCCGTTGAAAATTCGGATGTTGCGGTTCGTGGTGTGGATTTCAGAAACCTGCCAAACACGGGAGCTGAAATAAAAAGTGTTGCCAAAATTTTAACAGCCTCAAACATCAAAATCGATACTATTTGCGGCGAAAATGCCACCGAAGAATCTTTCAAGAAATTGAGCGGCAATTCGCCTGATATTCTGCACGTTGCAACACACGGTTTTTATTTGGAAGATGATTCTGACAAGCCTTTCGCCCAATCTATCAACACCTATTCTCAAAAGGAATCCGCGATGGCTCTCTCCGGGCTTGCGCTCTCCGGCGCGAACAATGCTTGGAAGGGCAATTTTGATTTGCCAAATGTTGAGGACGGAATTTTAACCGCCTACGAAATCTCTCAACTCGACTTGTCTAATACAAAACTTGTGGTGCTGTCTGCCTGCGAAACGGCACGGGGACGGATTTTTCCTGTGGACGGTGTTTTTGGATTGCAACGTGCTTTCAAACAGGCTGGTGCGGGGTCGATTCTGATGTCGTTGTGGAAAGTTGACGACAATGCAACGGCGACATTTATGGAATATTTTTACATGTTTTTGTTTGAGACCAACGACCGCCACGAGGCATTGAAAAAGGCACAGGACGAAGTCAGAAAACAATATCCCGATCCGTATTATTGGGCGGCGTGGGTGATGTTGGACTAAAAAAATACAGCATTTGACAATATTTTTTCAAAATTCATCTTGCCGATTTAACCATAATCATTATATTTGCGCCTAAGAATCACAACAATAAACTCATCCAACTATGAAAAAAACATTTATACTGGCAGTCGCCACATTGATGCTCGCCGCTTGTTCGGGCAATCAGCAGCAAGGCAACAGCAACACCGCCGAATCACAGAGCGAAAACGCCACCGAATCGACGTCCGATGCCGCCTACAAATTCGTAGAGCCGCAGGAAAACATTGCGGAAATGTTTTGGAACAGCCTCAAAACCAACGACAAGGACGTCAAAAAGGTAATCGACGAGGCAGTGAGTTTCGACTACATTTCGCAGGAGGAGGCCATCAAGTGGGGCAAGTCAAAAACCTTCATGCAGTACGAATACGTAGTACCGCGTGGCAGCGAGGAGCCCGACAACTATTTGGGAGCCAAATACCAACTCCAATGCTACCAAAAACTTGACAAGCAATGGATTGGCATCGTGGTGGAAGATGTGTGGGGATACGGGCTTGCCGAAAATGGCGATGAATACGAAGACGGATTCGGCTCGTTCGATAGAAAACGGCTTTTCATCATCGACAAGGACGGCAAGGAGCTGGACACCAAACAATATTTCCCCGCCGAGGTGCAGACCATCGAAAACCACTTCTATCTAAGAATCTACACCGAAGATGCTCCAGTCGTTTTCAGTCCTGAAAAATTCACCACCGGATCAAGAGATATGTGGGATATGGATTATGTCTGGGACGGCAAATCGTTCACCCGCTCCGCCCAAACTCCATTCCTGACCAACAACATCGACGACTGGGGCAGACTGGAATATCTTGAATACAGGACGATGACACTCGGCGACACCACATCGCTCAAGGAAATCAAAGACGGCAACGAAACCATTGCGACCTTCAACGTAGAAAACGGCAAATTGATGGGCTACGAAATCAAGAGTCCAAAATGCGGATTCGCACAGACCGACGACTATGACGATTACGGATACTATCACATTACAAGCAAGCCAATCGCCATCGGACAGCCTATCAGCAACGTCCTCGACTACAAGAAGAGCTATGATATGAAGGACTCGGCGATTACAATATCAGAAGCCAACGGACGCTACACCATTACGCAGCAACTCAGAACCGACGTTGCCCAAAAGATTGACATCTTCATCGAATTTGCCGCCAAAGACAAAAACTCCGCAATTGAGTCGCTGCGCGTATATGCCAACAAAAAGACCATTACATTGGCATCAGAGGTGGAAAAATCCAAGGAAGTGTCGTCAACCACAAAGAAACTTTTCAGCTCGTTGGCACATCCCGACCCTGAAAACCTGACAGGCAGCAGTATGTACGAAAATGGCGCAATTGGCTATTATGACGGCGACATCCATACCTATTTTTGGGTATATGACTATGACAATGGTCACAAACTCGCCCTCGAAGTCATCACCAAACACGGCAAGATAACCAACACTTACGCAACCATTTTCGACGGAACCAACAGCAAACCGATTGACCTCAAAATCGAAATCCCCAAAGCATCAGACTATCCTGCCTGGAACTATAGTTACTATATGTTTGATGGCGAAGGCGACCACACCATCAATGCAGACGACTACTCATTCTCAATCGATTACGACAACAAACTACAATTCAACACCTCCTCCGACCGCAACAACGGCGAGGCAACGCCCGGAATGAAGGACGATGCGGGACAATTCATAGATTACCGCCACTACCGAACCACTTACTCTTGGAACGGCAAAGAGTTTGTGAAAGAGGAATCTGAAGGATTCAATGGTTGATACTCGTCAATCTGCTGACGGGCGGTGTCGTCTATCGCATCCTCAAAGCCTGTGAGAGCCGAAAATGGCGCAAACTGTGCGGCACGCGCCTCCATCGACATCTGCGGATGACGTGTGGAGACGTGGTGCGGCAGGTTAATTATGTCTGAATAATCGTCGTTCATGCCTTGTGTCCTCCTATCTGTTGGTTGCGTTGTA
>JAFXMJ010000162.1 GCA_017530465.1 Bacteroidales bacterium | reverse complement strand
GAAGAAGCGCAAATGTACATCGACGAAGCCGAGGAGAAAATGCAGTCTGCCATATCTCACTATGAGTCAGGACTGTCAAAAATCCGCGCAGGAAAGGCTTCACCGGCAATTCTCGCCGACATAAAGGTTGACTATTACGGCTCTGAAACGCCTCTCAGTCAAGTTGCTAACGTGGGCACCACCGACGCCCGCACTATCGTAGTGCAGCCGTGGGAAAAGGCAATGCTCCCAAAAATTGAGAAGGAAATCTTGAAGGCAAACCTCGGACTCACGCCCGTAAACAACGGCGAAATTCTCCGCATTACCGTGCCGGCTCTCACCGAGGAACGCCGCAAACAACTCGTTAAACAGGTGAAGGCTGAGGGCGAAAACGCAAAAGTTGCAATCCGCAACGTCCGCAAAGACACCAACAACACCCTCAAACAACTTGAAAAGGACAACACAATCACCGAGGACGAAAACAAACAGGCTCAGGAAATCGTGCAGAAACTCACCGACAAATACGTGGCTCAGGCTGACAAAATCTCCGAAGCCAAGGAAGCCGAAATCCTCAAAGTCTGATTTTCAACCACTTGCAATCACAAAAACCTTAGGCTGTCCAAAAAGTTGGAGTGCGGGTTTCCAAGCCCGCCTTACAACACCTTTTTAGACAGCCTAATTTGTATTTATATAAAAAATGGAACTACTCTCCCCTGCCCGCAACGCCGACACAGGCATCATCGCCATCAATTCGGGCGCGGACGCCGTTTATATTGGAGCATCGGACTTTGGCGCAAGGAAAGCCGCGTCAAATTCCGTGGCAGACATCGAGCGTCTTTGCCGTCACGCGCATCTGTATGGAGCAAAGGTTTATGTGACACTTAATACAATATTATACGACAACGAATTACCTACGGCGCAAAAACTTATCTGCGACCTTCATTCCATCGGCGTTGACGCGCTGATTGTGCAGGATTTGGGCATATTGAAACTCAACATTCCGCCCATCGAACTTCACGCAAGCACACAGATGCACAATTACGATTTGCGACGCATCAAATTTTTGGACAAGATTGGATTCCGCCGCATCGTCCTCGCCCGCGAATGTTCGTTGCAACAAATCCGCGAAATCCGCAAGTCAGTGAAAGCGGAACTCGAATGTTTTGGACACGGAGCTTTGTGCGTAAGTATGAGCGGACAATGTTATATGAGCGCAAGGCTCGGCGGTCGCTCCGCAAATCGTGGTGAATGTGCACAGGCTTGCAGAATGAAATATTCACTACTCAATAATAAAGGAAAAGTTTTAATAAATGATTGTTACTTATTGTCATTAAAGGATTTCGCTACGTACAATAAAATTGGAGAAATGATTGATGCAGGGGTTGATTCTTTCAAGATAGAAGGCCGATTGAAAGACAGCGTTTATGTAGCAGATGTCACGGCATATTATCGGAAATTGATAGATTCCATCAGCAACGGCAAGGCGCGAACTTCCTCAGGCTCTTGTATTTACGATTACGAACCCGACATTAAAAAAGCCTTCAACCGAGGTTTTACGACATATTTTCTCGACGGCAACCCCACCGGCAAGATAGCAAACTTCGTCAGCCCCAAATCTATGGGCGAGCCACTTGGCAAATTGACTTATATCAATGGCAACACATTGACAATCAGCACAAAACAAACCATCAACAACGGCGACGGTCTTTGCTGCGAGGCAAATGGCGAGTTGATTGGTTTCCGTGTAGAAAAAGTCAACGACAATGGCTCTGTCACTATCAACAATGCACCTCCCATCAAATCCGGCACGTTGATATACAGAAACCTCGACAGCAAGTTTATTCGCAGTGTGGAACATTCAAAAACGCAGCGAAAAATATCTATCAAAATGATTTTTTCAGCCGCCAAAGACGCCATTTCGCTGCATATAATCGACGAAGACCATATCTCGACAATTGAAACAATGCCATTCGCAGCGCAAATCGCCAACGATGCCGACAAGGCCCTCGAAAACCTCAGAGCATCGCTTTCCAAGACCGGCGAACAATTTCAAGTAACAGAATTTGAATACAAATCAGAAATGGACAATGGCGAATCGCAGTCCGAAAATAGAGAAGTGATTTTCGTGCCTAATTCCGTGAGCAATTCTCTACGCCGCGCCGCGATAGAGCATCACATAGAGAATCGCATAAAGAATTACTCTCCCAAAGATTGTCCTTTGCCGTCGGGCGCGGCAAAATATTTTGAAGAATCGGGCGACTACCACCTCAACGTCGCCAACCGCCTTGCACGACAATTTTATAAAGAACACGGCTGCGAAGTCAAGCAAAGCGCGTTTGAACTTCTGCCCCGCACCGACGGTCTCGAAGTGATGACTACCAAGTATTGCATCCGCCGCGAACTCGGCTATTGCCCAAAGAAAAACAAAGAACTGCCCTCAGAGTGGCTCTCGGGCAGTTATTTATTGCGTGGTCAATATCAAAATTTCAATCTCGTATTCGACTGCAAGTATTGCGCGATGCGCATATATACAAAAGAGAAGGGGATATGATTATTCTTCTCTAATCACCGCCTCGGCAAACTTCGGCGAAACTTCAAGAAGATTTTTCCAAACATTTGGAGCGACGGGGATGCCGTTGGCGAGGCGATTCTTCATCGCACGTTTTTCAGGGTCGCCGGGAAGCATCACTTCTTGTCCTTCGAGCGGCTTCATACCACGGATGATGGCGGCGAGATTCTTCATTCGCTCGCGGAATTGCTTGATATTGGTGAATTTGCGGATGTCAATTGCGTGGAAACAATGCGAGATGCCGCGCTTCTTGGTCATATCGGAGCCAAACATCGGCATAAGATTGTGTCCGATTTCGCTGCCGGTGAGCACGCTGCACATAATCTCCACCATCATTCCAAGCCCAAAGCCCTTGTAATCGCCTATCGGACGCACGCAACGCGCCTTGTGCGGGTCGGTGGTGAAATGCCCATTCTCATCGTATGCCAAACCTTCGCCAAGTATCTGAT
>JAFXMJ010000015.1 GCA_017530465.1 Bacteroidales bacterium | reverse complement strand
GGGCTTCCACCACTCCCAATCCTGCACCATTACATCGAGGCCTACATCACCGTATTTTTGGTAACGATTGGCAACATCTACCACTTCCTGCTGCGTCTTATAACGCTCCTTGCTCTGCCAATAGCCAAACGCCCACAGCGGCAAATTCTGCGCCTTGCCAGTGAGATGTCGGTACTCGGCAATTGCGCCGTCGATATTATTGGCAGCAAAGAAATAATAATCGACATTATCGCCCATCTCGCTCCAAAGTTTCAGAGTATCAGCGTTTTGATTGTCGAATTTAGTCAGAGAATAATTGTCCCAAAAGATGCCGTAGCCCTTGTTGCTCACAAGGACAGGATTGATAGCGTTGACGTTGCTTTGGCTCAGCAGAAGTTCCTTGCCACGGTAATTCATAAAGCCTTCCTGATGCTGTCCAAGGCCGTAGAGGGCGTCGTTGCCCTTCATCAAAAACTTCTGCTCCACGGTGTAACCCTTGTCGTCAAAAGCCTGAATGTCAGCAAAATACGGTTTGCCAGTTTCGCTCAAAATCACCGTAGAATCCGCACGGAGGAATTGCACCGCGCCGTCCTTTTTCATTATTTTTACAATCAATTGGTCGGACGAAACAGTGCAAAAATCCTGATTCTCAGATACTTTCACATTCACATCCGACGGATTGTCGAGGACTACAAGGCTGCGCTTGTCGAAAGAGCCGTCTTTTGATTTTTTGGTAACACGCACAGTGTTAGGCGAATAGAACACGATTTTGGAACCGCTGTGGTCGGGCGCGGCGATTTCCACGCCATTTTTTGTAGTGTTGACGGTCATCTCTGGCGCACCACCACACGCCGCCAACAACAATGCAGCGGCAGTAAGAAATTCATATTTTATTTTCAACATAGTATGAATAATTTTTTAGTAATTAGATTTGCGTCAAAGGTAATAAATTTTTTTCGTAATAATCAATTTTTATTTACCTTTGCGAAAACTAAATCCATCATAATTATGAAAAAAATACTTCTATCAACATTGTTGCTGATAATGGCAATAGGCACAATGGCGCAGAATGGCGTGAAAAACGTTACTGTATCCACGGCTGACGAGTTCATCAAGGCCATCGCATCAAACACCAACATCACTCTGAAAGTAAACGGCACTCTCGACATCACTTCCGCTCTCGACAAACTCGACAAAAGCCGCGACATCTCTGACAAGGAAATTGACAATTATCCAAATCTTCCCGCCGGCGTGTATTACTCTCCAGAATATGACGGCAATTCAATTGTAATCCTCAACATCAAAAACCTGACCATCACCGGCGACGCAAAGAGGACGCACATCCAAGCAAAACCATCATACTCCAACGTGCTACTCTTCAACAATTGCGAAAACATCACCATCAAAAACATAAAGGCTGGACACGTGGAGGCAGGTTCTTGCGTGGGCGACGTTATTTCGTTTGAAAAAAGCAACAACATCAAAATCGACAACTGCGACCTCTACGGCTGCGGTGTAAACGGAATTTCGCTGTTCGAGACCGAAAATGCGACCGTAACCAACACCGAAATCCGCGAGTGCAGCGAGAATATGGTTGTTATGCACGAATGTTACGGCGTTACGTTCACCAAATGCTATATGCACGACTGCGGTACAGCCATCGACAATTGGCGCAGCACCGGCATCGCATACAACGACTGCCAAATCATCGGCGAAGACGGCTCCGATTTGTACGATTTTTATAAAGAAAATGCAGACTTCGTGGACGACTACGAAGGCGACTTTGACGACGAATATTATGAAGACGAAGACGAGCGGGCATTTCTGTTGGAGTGCGTTGACGCGGCGTATGACCAATTCAAAGATATGCTTGGCGAAGAATTTGTAAACGGCGTTGTAATCGAAGACTTTGGCGACGAGTCAGGTATGGTGGTATTCCCGGAACAAAAACAAAAATTTGCCGCCGCAATCGCCCAATACGACGAGGATGCCGTATCATTCAAATTTGTGTTTGTGGACGCCATCGACGCGGCAAAGGGCGAAAAGATGTTTTTTGGCAACGGACACATCATCGTCGTAAAGAAAGAAGGCATTTTCTCCTACGAAATCGAGGACAGCAAGGTGGCGTCTGTAACCGTAGTTACCGGTACACAAAACAATGTGAACTATCAGCACGGCAAGACCAAAAACAGCCTGAAAAAATGCACCAAAGCGGAAGCCGACCCACATTTGGAATTTGAGGCCATAAACATCGAAAAAGCCAAGGAAACCGACGAAGAATATCCGTGGGGTTAATTATTTTCAACCACGGAACACACAGAATAATTATAATTGCAAAAAAAATAGTACAAAAATACCACAAATAAAAACATTTGTGGTATTTTTGTACCAAAAAACAAACAGAAATACTATGTGCGAGCAGCAATCATACATATCGACAGCCAACGTAAAGGAGTATGGCAGAACGGCTTACTACAAAATGCTGGACAATGCGCGTCAAGGCAGTCTCATAAAGGTGCGCCGAGGTGTATATGCCAATCTCGACCAACTAAGCAGCAATATGATAGACATCAACACCATTGTGCCCAATGGAATCCTGTGCCTTTGGTCGGCTTGGAACATCCATCGCCTCACGACATCTATGCCGCAAGCATTTCATATTGCCATAAAAAGAGACAGGAAGGTGGTGACGCCGACATTCCCAAAAATCGAGATTTATCATTACACCGAATCGCTCCTCAACATTGGAGTGATTTCGATGGTGATAGACGGTTTCAAAATCAACCTCTACGACACCGAAAGGTGTGTATGCGACGCCGTAAAATTCCGCAACAAAGTGGGAATGGACGTCTGCGCCGAAATCATCAACAATTATCTTGTCCGCCCCGACAGAAATCTAAGCAAACTGATGGATTACGCCCACCAACTCAGGGTGGCAACAATTATCGAACAATATCTGCAAATAAAACTATGAGCCAAGACATTATAAAAAATTATGGTATGTCAATCCGCAACAAATTGCTGCATATTGCCAAGAAAGAAAACGTCTTTTATCAGACAATCCTCACGCGATATTTTCAGGAACGTATTCTGTACAGACTGGCGCAAACAAAATACCGCAACAATTTCTATCTGAAAGGAGGTGCATTGATGTATGCATACGACAGATTTGCGGCGCGTCCCACTTTGGACATTGATTTCCTCGGCAACTATATAAAAAACGAAGGGACATCAATCACAACAGCCTTTAAGGAAATCTGTTCAATACCATACGAAGAAGACGGCGTATCATTTGATATTGAACATATTACAGCACAAAACATTACAGAATTCAAAGACTATCACGGAATCCGACTCAGCATACCTGTCAAGATGGACACCATTGCACAAATGATGACAATAGACATTGGTTTTGGCGATGTTGTAACACCCTGTCCAATAGATATTGACTACCCTATTCTATTGGAACACCTGCCATCAGCCAATATTCTTGCATATTCAATCGAGACTGTCATTGCCGAAAAAATGCACGCCATAATCGACCTTGCAGACCAAAATAGTCGGATGAAGGATTTTTACGACTTATACAACATTCTGTCTAACAAAACATACAACAATACAATTCTCAAAGACGCTATATGCAAAACATTTGAGAACAGACACACACAATACGACGCCGACACAATGTTTTTTAGGAAAGATTTTGCCGACAATCAACAATTGCAAGCAAGATGGCAGGCGTTTCTTCGCAAACTTACAATTGCATCTACAGTAATGTTTGCTGATGTAGTTTCATTCTTACAAAAAACATTGTTCCCATATTGGCAACAAATGGCGAAACAAAAGTAAACTTGGATGATTCTTGCATTTGCATTTTTCCAAAACTTTTCCTACTTTTGCGACATCAAAAACACAGAACATAATTGTTACGAAAATATGTTATCAATCAAAAACTTACACGCCTCGATAGATGGCAAGGAAATCTTGAAGGGCATCAATTTGGAGATAGAAAAAGGCAAGGTATATGCAATAATGGGTCCCAACGGCTCGGGAAAAAGCACGTTGGCGTCGGTATTGGCGGGCAACGAGATTTTCAATGTTACCGAAGGCTCCATCACGCTGGACGGCAAGGACTTGCTGCAACTCAAACCCGAAGAACGCGCGGCTGAGGGCGTATTCCTCGCGTTCCAATACCCCGTGGAAATTCCGGGCGTGAGCATCAACAATTTTATGAAAGCCGCCATCAACGAGCAACGCAAATATCACGGGCTCGAGCCTATGCC
>JAFXMJ010000161.1 GCA_017530465.1 Bacteroidales bacterium | reverse complement strand
TAACAGTTTTGTCGGAAACAGTGCAAAAACGTCTGAAATTTGCACCCAACATCCGCCTGACGCTTATAACAACATTCGGTCTCAAAACAAACGAGTATAGCGGCAATTTTCAAAACGTTGTCACCATCGAAGACTTGTAGACGGTATATGCAACAGGTGCAACACAATGTTGCTCAGATGGTACCAAGGGGAAGAAATGGGGTGGTAAAAAATTGTTTTAATAATAGAAATCGGCAGTTGGATTACGACTGCCGATTTTTGTTTTTTTGAAAAGAAATTACTCATTATCAATCAGGAATTTCCAAATATTTAGCTCTGATTAGTTTTTGCAATTATAAAAAAAGAATGTAAATTTGCATTGATAAAAAATTAATGCATCACACAAAAACTACAATAGTATGACATCAGACAAACGAAAATGGTTTGCAGAAAGAGCAAAGTTGTTTGAATATTATGTGAATAATATGTCGGACAAAATTGACGAGGTAAATATGATTTTTCACGAACAAGAATATGGGTGGGTTGATACCGATATTGTTGTAAATGAAAACAATACGTTTAGTTTTTCAATTTCTTTTGTATATCAACCTTTTGACGACATATTGAAATGGTTAGAAAACTTGGCAGAAAACAGAAATTGCGAACAAGAAGTTTCAACATATAGCGTATGCATCAATGCAGAAGATGAATATTACATTTTTGTATATGAACCAGATATTGGTTTTATTAGAAATGATGCAGGTATTTTTTATGTATACGCAGACGAATGTGTGGGAGGAAAATGGGTTCAAAAAATTGCATTACACGCATATTGTTGCAAAACAGATTTAATACGCAATTTTTATAAAACATTGACTGATTTTGCAATGTTGATGAACACAAGAGAGGACTATCGTAATGAATGGATGGGCAATGACCGGGAAGAAATTGATTTTCAAAAACGTTTTCATTCTTCCAAAATTATCAATTATTTATCCTTATGCAAAAACAGAAAATGATTCGCCGCTCTTTTTGGGGAGTATTATTAAAAAACGCCGCACAGAATACCCTGCACGGCGTTTTTTTACGGCTTCAATTATACTGCCATAATTTGTTCAAGGTCGAGTGCAGCCTCCAAAATTATAAAAAAAGCACAACATTTTTTAAGTATGAAACCAAAATACAATTCTTGCATAGTCTCCCACTTCATCAAATGTACGCATATAATCGTAAATCAAATTGTAAGACTCTAACCAAGTGGGATCGTATTCTCTTCCATCCTGTTTGCATTCTCTTTTCTCTATTTCATCAGCAGCATCCAAACATTCACAATATTCAATAGTAGATAGCCAACTGGGCGTATGAAAATTAAGAACACTTTCTTTATATTCCTTATAAATACATTCACAAACCCCACCTGGCAACCCTCTCGGAGTATAAAGCGGTTTATGATAGTGCGTTACGCCTGCAAGAAGGCTAAACATATCATAATTCCTTAACACATTAAATTCGCCCGCATATTTATATTTTTTTGTTTTGCGGCTTTTATATTCAAGGTGTATCCAAATATCTGTTGCCATAATAATTTTATTAAATTTTTACCCAATCGTCGTCAAAATCTATGAGAGCAAAGATTCTCCACTCATAATTTTTTGCAAAAATAAAAAAAATGTGAATATAGCGCAAAATCTTTTGTATTCCGAAATAAAACCATTATCTTTCCGAAAAATTTTACGACTATGAAACGATTACTTTTTATAATAACAATTGCCACCTGCCTTCTCTCCTGTATTGAGGAGGGTTGGCTGCCTGATGGTGGCGGATACGGCGGCGGATACTACGGCGGCACAAATCGTAATCAAGATACTACATCCACCTACAACCCCGAAATCGACTACGAAAACGCCATAACATTATATCTAAAAGTATATGAAACCGGCGGATATACGATGGCATTTGGCTATGAAGGCGACAGCATCCAACTTCCCGAAAAAATTGTGGCGGATGACAACACATATCGCTTGGTGCCTAATTCAGGATTCACGACGCCGATGAGTTTGGAAAATTACAGGCTCAATTACATCAAGCGGCACGACCTCATCGAATGGAACACAAAGGCGGATGGCAGCGGTGAATCTTTCGAACCTGGTAGTTATGTCGAATTCGGCAAAGTGAAATTGTTGTTTGCAATTACAAATGTTGAGTACATAACAATCTCATTTGAAAACAAATACAGCATAATCCCCGACCCGATTGAGAAAGAAAAATATTCGTATATAAAAAGCGAGGATTTGCCGTTGCCGCCTGACACCAAAGATATGAAATTTTTGGAATGGTTATGGAACGGCGAAAATTTCAGTATGATTTACGACCTTGACGAAGACATCACATTGACGGCGCACTATGTAATTCCGTTAATGTATGAGACGCTCAGCCGTACAAATCATCTCACGCCCACAGGACAGACATCTGCCAACAGCGACATCACACCGCCCGACACTCACAAATTGTCGTCAGGTCTGATTGTTGACAAAAAGAATTGCACAATCACCAAAAACGGCAAGACATACAAACTTTACGGCAAGTACAAGATTGTTAATTCGTTCCCAGATTTGAAAGTACAATATGTCAACTCGTTCCCGGACTTGAAAATCCAAAAAGTTTCGGTCTTCCCCGACAAATGTGGCAAATTTCAAGAAGTGGACGCCTTCCCCGACATCAAGATACAGATAGTCAATTCTTTTCCTGATTTGAAGGTGAAGGAAGTTACGAGTTTTCCGGGATTTTAATTACAAAACAACAATCCGCCAAAAACGCAGCGACGACATTTTTGGCGGATATTTCATTACTGGTTTGTCAAGGTTAATTATTTGGCGAGTGGTTTCGCTTTGTCCATAATGTGGACAAATTCGTCGCGGAGTTTTAGTTCGTCAAACGTCAATCCCTTGGAAGCCAATTCCTTGGCGAGGGTGATGGTAGCGTTGCCCTTGTATGGCGAATTGCGCAATATCATTCCGTATGCAGCCACACCGGCGGCAAAACTAAATTCGCCTGACGGCTCCGCCTTGACGTCGGATTTTTGGACGTCAAGCGAGAGCAAATAGCTCTGGTCGCCGAGCTGCTTCTTGTAACGGAAATCGAATGTTGCAATCTTGGTTTCGTTGGCATTTTCAGTGGTCTCTTCGGCGAGAACAATCTCGTAGAGCGCGGTGATTGTCTGACCCGAACCAATTTCGCCAGCGTCCTTGGCGTCGTTGTCGAAATCCTCGTTGTTCATCACGCGGTTTTCATAGCCGATGAGCCTGTAACTCTCCACAACCGCCGGATTGAACTTCACCTGGCATTTGGAATCGCAAGCCACGGAAATCAACTTGGACCTTTCGTGCACAAACACCTTCATCATCTGGTTTTCGCAGTCGATGTACTCGTAAGTGCCGTTGCCACGGTTAGAAACAGCCTCCATCATTCCGTCGTTGAGATTGCCGCTGCCAAATCCGCACACGGTGGTGAAAATTCCCTTGTCGGCGTATTCTTCCACGACTTTGAGGAGGTCTTCGGTGGACGTGATGCCAACGTTGAAATCGCCATCGGTGCCGAGAATCACGCGGTTGTTGCCGCCCTCGACGTAGTTGGCGAGAGCCTCCTTGTAAGCGTCGATGAGAGCCTGTCCGCCGTTGGTGCTGCCTTCCGCACTCAGACGGCTGATTGCGCTGTTGATTTTGTCGATTTCCTTTGCGGGAGTCGATTCGAGCTCCTTAGATACCCTGCCCGAATAAGTGATGAGCGAAATGCGGTCTTCGGGTTCGAGGTGCGCAACGAGAGTTTTGAGGCCGCTTTTGAGCAATGGAAGTTTATCCTCGTCCAACATCGAGCCTGAAACATCCACGAGGAATACGTAGTTGGATTTAGGGAGCTGGTCTTGCGAGAGCGATTTGCCCTTGATGCCAAGGCGCAGGAGCTTGTGCTCAGGATTCCACGGGCAATCAGCAATTTCGGTGCTGATGGCGACGGTGTGGTTGTCGGTAGGCTCGGCGTAGTCGTAGGTGAAGTAATTGAGGAACTCCTCAATCCTTACGCTTTTCGGCGAAATCTCCCAACCTTTGTTGGCGTACTTGCGCATAATGGCGTAAGACGCGCCGTCGGCATCCACGGAGAAAGTGGATGTGCTTTCCTTGTCGCACTTGATGAATGGATTGTCGCTGAAATCGGTGAATTGGTCGCCGGTGGGCTGCTCTGCTCCACTATCGTCGGCTAATGCCTCCATAGGAGAGTTGTTGGCGTAATTGTCATAATAGCCCATCGGAGCTGCTGAATCGCAGTCGTCGTCACCACTGCACGACGCGAATGCAAAGCCGCAAATTGCAGCCATTGCAAAATAGCTTAGTTTGTTCATTGGTTAGTGTGTTATTAATGTTATAGTAATTTTGACGTTATTGTCGCTGCAAATTTAGATTTATTTTTCATAACAACCAAAAACAATCGAAAAAAAACAGCGGCTTTTGTTACTTTTTAACGCAATTACTATTTAAATATAATAAATATAGGGTAAACGTTTATTTAGGTGTTAAAAGAATTAATGGAGTTTTGATTATAATTAATAATTAATTGCTATCTTTGCAGCCAAAACAATAAGCAAATGAATGTCGTCAACGAAAATTTAGCGGAAGATTTCTATGAGTACCTCGCGTTGGAGCGGTCGATGGCGGAAAACAGCATCGACGCTTACCGGCACGATATGGCGAAACTGATGTATTATGACGAGTTTTACCTTGGCAACCGCAACCTCGATACGCTCACCCTCGACGACCTGTCGCGTTTTTTGGCGTGGACGGCGGAGATTGGACTCAGCGCGAGGTCTCAGGCGCGGATTTTGAGCGGGGTGAAACATTTTTATCTGTTTTTGCTCGCCGAGGGCAAGGTCGCCGAAAGTCCGGCTTACCTGCTGTCAACTCCCAAATTGGAAATGAACCTCCCGACCGTGCTCACCGTGGAAGAAATCGACGCCATCGAGGGCGCGATAGACCTTTCGCAATTTGAGGGCGAGCGCAACAGGGCAATTATCGAGACTTTGTATAGTTGCGGCTTGCGCGTATCGGAACTAATTAACCTCCGTATCAGCGACATACATCCCGACGAAGGATTCCTGAAAATCACCGGCAAGGGCGACAAGACAAGGCTCGTCCCAATCTCGGCATCGGCATTGAAATACATTGGTTTTTATATAGAACAAATGCGCTGTCATCTCGCCATCAACAACGCCAACAAGGATTACCTCTTCCTCAACCGTCGCGGCGGACAATTGACCCGCGTGATGATTTTCACCATCGTCAAAAACCTCTGCAAAAAGGCGGACATCCACAAAAACGTCAGCCCGCACACCTTCCGCCATTCATTCGCAACGCACCTTGTGGAAGGCGGCGCAGACCTCCGCGCCGTCCAGGAAATGCTCGGTCACGAATCAATCCAAACCACCGAAATCTACACGCATTTGGACAACAATTTCCTCCGGGATGCAATTATGACGTATCACCCAAGGAACAAATGATTTGTTGATTTGTTGATTTTCAACTTTCCTCATTCCTCATTCCTGCTCAATTCCGTATTTTTTCATTGTCGCCTCGTCGGGCTGCCAGACTGTGCCGTAGAGGTCGAGTTGGTCGATGTGCTTGGTGATGCCGTCGGGGTTGAGCATACGGAGTTTGAGGGTTTTGACGCCTGATTCGCTGCGAAACACCGCGAGCATATATTTGCCGTCGGGCGAGAATACAGCCTGTTTCACCATTCCGTCGTGTTGGAAGTCCATAATATCTTTGCCGTCAATCGTCCACAGGCGGGCGTATCCGTCGTCGGAGGTGGTGAGGATATATTTGCCGTCGGGCGAGAACACGGCTGAATTTACCTTGTTTTCGTAGCCACGGAATGTGTATTGACGCTGACCAAGAATGTCCCAAAGCACCGCCGTTTCGTCCGAGGAAGTAGATACCACATACTTGCCGTCATACGAAAACGCCACCGAATTGACCCTCGCATCGTGTCCGTGGAACGTGCGCAACACCTTGCCCGAAACGTCGCAGACCGACACATCGCCCTTGGCATCACCAATTGCAAACACATTTGGCTCGGGCGACTGACACGCCGCAGTGATGGCAGCCGCGCCGCGAATTTTGGTGACGGCATTGGTCGCCAAATCGTGGATGGCGGCAATGGAATCGTTGGAGATAGTGACAGCAATCTTGCCATCGCAGGTGAAAATTGCGTCGTTGACACTGCCATTGTGCTTATCAAAAGATTGCAACAACGTGCCATCAGCCTTCCAAAGACACGACGAGCCGTCCTTGCAAGCCGTCAAGACCATAGAGCCGTCGGGCGAAAAACGCGACGTAATTATATTGCCGTGATGCCCCGCAAATGTGGCTACGACATCGCCAGTCAAATTCCACGATTGCGCCGTCGAATCCTGCACCACCATAATGTTGAGGCCGTTGGGCGAAAATTCGGCAAAACTTACGTTGACAGCCTTGTCGTAGGTCTCAAACCTCTTGCCGATGCTCCACGTGCGGATGGTGTGGTCGTCGCCAACGGTTACAATAGTTTGATTGTCAGGTTTGTAAGACGCCGACCAGACGTTGGAGTTGTGTCCCTTCAATTCTTTTTCGAGCGCACCGCTAAAAGCAAACACCCTCACAATCTTGTCGCGGCACGAAGTAATTATATGCTTGCCGTCCGACGAAAAACGCACCGAATTGATCCACTCGTCGTGTCCGCCAAAAGTCATAAGTTCGTTGCCGTCGAGATCCCAAAGCCTTGCACGGTGGTTTTTGTTGCGGAAGTCGTTGGCGGCTACGAGGATGCACCTGCCGTCGGGCGAGAATACCGCCTGACTTACCATCGACATCGAAAACTGCGTGTTTTCATTGACCGAGAGCACCTTACAATCCTTGCCGTCAATAGACCACAGCCGCAGGGTATTGTCGCCGCAAGCCGAAATTATCCTATTGCCGTCGGGCGAATATTTGGCGCAATAGACATCGAAATCGTGTCCACGGAGAGTTGAAATACAATTGCCAACGCTGTCCCAGACCATCACGTTGCAATCGCTTCCAGCAGTGAGGATGCCCTTGCTGTCGGGCGCAAATGCCGCCGTCCAGATGATTGCCTTGTGTCCACTGATTTCGGAGATGAGGCGGCCGCGCAGGTCAAAAATGCGGGCTATGCTGTCGTAAGAAGTCGTGAGTATTTTCTTGTAATCGGGCGACATTGATATGGATGTCAATTCGTACTTGTGCGGAATCTCCACAAG
>JAFXMJ010000160.1 GCA_017530465.1 Bacteroidales bacterium | reverse complement strand
GTGTATTTCGCACAGGCGCGGCTTGCCATAGACCTCGATGCCAAATTCATCTTTTAGGTAATGATACTGCCAAACATCGTGGTTGCCGGTGAAATAATAAATCTTGACGCCCGCCTCGGTGAGTTCAGCCAATTTGTTGAAAAATCGGTAGAAACCCTTGGGAATCACGTTGTTCCATTCGTACCAAAAGTCGAAAATATCGCCCAAAAGGTACAACGCCTCCGCATCGGCTTTTATAAAATCGAGCCAACGGATTATGCGCCGCTCACGTTCCAAAGAAATCTCCTTGTCGGGTGCGCCGAGGTGAAAATCGGAGGCGAAGTAAGTTTTCATAAATTATATTATAATGTGTGTCTAATTATCGTTAAAAAATTCGAGGTGATTTTTGTGCAATGAGGCTGAGGTCGGCGAGGGCGATTGCTGTTGCAGCCTCCAAAACCACCGGCACGCGGAGAGCGATGCACAAGTCGTGGCGGCCGACAATCGTCAACGGCTCCACCTTGCCGTCCTTGATGTTGTAAGTGTCCTGCGGCAGCGAGATTGACGGCGTGGGCTTCACGGCGACGCGGAAAACGATGTCGTTGCCGTTGGAGATGCCGCCGTTGATGCCGCCATTGTTGTTGGTGGCGGTGCGTCCGTCGGCGTCGATAATATTGTCGTTGCAGGTGCTGCCGGTCATCTTTGCAACCGCAAAGCCCGCCCCAAATTCAATGCCCTTGATTGCCGGTATGGAGAATACTGCGCGGCTGATTTCGGATTCCACGCTGCCAAAAAACGGTTCGCCCAATCCAACGGGCAGTCCATTTACTACACATTCCACGATGCCGCCGATGGAATCCTTGGTTTGCTGAGCCTTTTCGATTGCAGCGTCGAAATCTTTTGAACCGCCAATTTCAAGGATATTAGCGTTGATGGTGGCGGGGGAGAGGATTTTTTTGGCGACAACGCCTGCCGCCACGAGACCGAGCGTGATGCGTCCCGAGAAGTGTCCGCCGCCGGTGTAGTCGTTGAAGCCGCCGTACTTGACACGCGCCACAAAATCTGCGTGTCCGGGGCGCGGATGGTCAAATAGTTGCGAATAATCCTTGCTCTTGGTATTGCCATTGCGGAAAATCACCGCCAAAGGTGCGCCCGTGGTCTTGCCGTTGAAAACGCCCGACAGAATCTCCGGCAGGTCGTCTTCCTTGCGCGGCGTAGTGCCTTTTGCACCGGCTTTGCGGCGCGAGAGGTCGGCGATGAAATCATCTGTGGTGAGCTGTATGCCCGCCGGTACGCCGTCCATAACTACTCCGATGCCGTTGCCGTGGCTTTCGCCGAATATGCTTGTCTTAAAAATTGTGCCTCTTGTGTTCATTTGATGTTTGAAAATTTTGCAGCGTAAAGGTAAGGTTTTTTTGTCGGGTGGCAAAATAATTTTGATTGTCGGCAAAAAAAGATGTATTTTTGCATTGTTATCAACCAAAAAAACACATCAGAAAATGAAAAAATTTATTGTAATAATTATTGCTGTGGCAGTGGTTGCGTCGTCGGTTGTGATGTCGTCTTGCTGCGGCGTTTGCGCTGGCGAGGTCAAGTTCAAGAATTACAAGGACAGCATCGCCGAGGGCAAGGGCGACAAGGTTTCGTTTGCCGTTGCGAGCATCGATTTTCCAATCAAGGGCGACAAGACTCTCATCAAGTCTATCCGCGAGTGGATTGTGATGTACACTCAGTGTCGTCTCGACGGCAAAAATTACCAAAAATATGTCACCGACGTCTGCAAGAGGATTTTTGACGCGCCCAAGCCCGAAGACAATCTCCCAATGGGTTATGAAAATTCCTTTGAGCTTCACAAGTCGTTCGACAGCGGCAGGATTGTCACCCTCAACGGTCTGTCTTACAATTATAGCGGCGGCACTCACGGTGTTCACAAGTCGGTGGGAGTCACATTCCGCAGGAGCGACGGCAAGGTCTTCGGCAAGGAGATGTTTGTGGACTGCAATTCTGCGGATTTCAAACGTCTCGTCAAGAAGTATATGATGGAGTATTTTGATGCCAATGACGACGAATCCCTGCGCAAAAATCTGTTTGACGAGGCTATCGAAGGCGATCCCAATGGCGATTGGTACGTCAAATTGCCCGGCTCGTTCCTCCCGTATATCGACGAAGAGGGCAGGGTGGTGGTTATGTACGGACTTTACGAAATTGCCCCCTACGCTTGCGGCGAGGTGGAGGCGTGCATCCCTGCCGAAGAAGTTTTGCCGCTATTGACGGAAGATGGCAAGAAGTTTTTGGAGGATTAATGCAATTGTCGGTTGCAAAAAAATATTGACTTTTTTGCCGCGCTCTCGAAAATAATTGCTATTTTTACGCCAAATTTTTACAACGATGATTCCAACGAAAAACAAAAAAATAATTGGCATCCTTACTGGCGGCGGCGACGTGCCGGGGCTAAACCCTGCTATACGTGGCCTCGTTAAGCGTGCTATGAGCGAAGGATACCGCGTAGTCGGCATCAAGCGCGGATGGGCGGGTCTCGTGGAGATGAAGCGCGACCGCAACGCCGACAATACCGACTGCTATGAGGATTTCCCAAAAAAACTCATCAGTTCCACGATTTTGAGTGAGGAGTCGTTTCTACATTCGTCGCGCACCAAGCCGTCGAGCATCAAGCGCGAGGACGTGCCTGAACACCTCAAAGACATCTATTGTGAGGAGACCAACGACCTCACCGCCGAGGTAGTGCGCAATATCGAGTACCTCCAACTCAATTATCTTGTGGTGATTGGCGGTGACGACACCCTCAAATACGCCGTGCGCCTGCACAACGAGGGAGTCAAGATTATCGGCATACCGAAGACAATGGATGGCGACGTCTATGGCACTGATTATTGCATTGGATTCAGCACCTGCATCACTCGCACAATCAGCCTTATACATACCCTCAGCGCGTCGGCGGGCAGTCACGAAAGATTTTTGGTGATAGAAGTGTTTGGACGTTACGCGGGATTTACCGCGATGATGCCCACACTTGCCGGAATGGCAGACCGCTGCGTGATTCCCGAGGCAGAATTTGGCATCAACCAATTGGCGGAACTTTTGGTGATGGATCGTGCCAACAATCCTGGCAAATTTTCCACCGTCGTGGTGTCGGAGGGCGCAAGGTTCAAGGGGATGGATGACTCTCAATACGCACATATTGGCATTGGCGACCTCGTTGCCCAAAAACTCCGCAAGGCTTCTGCCAAGTTCAACAACGGCAAGCGCGTGGATACCATCGTGCAAAACCTCGGTTACCTTGTCCGCTCGGGCTATCCCGACGCCACCGATTCGATGGTGCCGATTGCATACAGCAACATCGCTATGGAATTGATACTCAGCGAACAGACTGGTCGTATGGCGTCCATCCGCAATGGATATTTCACTTCGGTGGATCTCAATGATGTTGCGTCGGGTGTCAAGCAGGTGGATGTCGTTAATTGTTACAATACAGAGCTGCTCGTGCCGCAGGTGAAAAATTATTTTGGAGCGCCGATGCTGATGATGACGGCAACGGAATTGTTGTGCAAAAAGAATTAATTGGAATTAATAACTACATAAAATATAATGGAAGAAAATTTGAAACAGGCGGTGATTCTCGCCGTCAAGACGATATACGGCAAGGATGTTGCCGATGCACAGATACAGATTCAGAAGACCAAAAAGGAGTTTGAGGGCGACTTGACTCTCGTCGTATTTCCGCTCCTGAAACTCTCCGGCAAGAAGCCTGAGGACACCGCCAACGAAATCGGCGCGTACCTCGTTGAAAATTGGGCTAACGCAAAGAATTTCAACGTTGTAAAGGGATTCTTGAATATTTCGCTCAAAAAATCAGCCATTAGCGAGATGCTTCTGAAAATTGACGCCGACCCTGATTTCGGCATTACGCCCGTTACAGACCAATCGAAAAAAATCGTCCTCGAATTTTCGTCGCCAAATACCAACAAGCCGTTGCACCTTGGACACCTGAGGAACAATTTCCTTGGCGATTCTATCTCGCGCATTTTGAAGGCGGGCGGCAACAATGTAATCAAGGTAAACCTCGTAAACGACCGTGGCATTCACATCTGCAAGTCGATGCTCGCCTGGAAAAAATGGGGACACGGCGAAACTCCCGAAACCTCCGGCATCAAGGGCGACCATTTGATTGGCAATTATTATGTAGAGTTCGACAAGCACTACAAGGCTGAAATCAAGGAACTTATGGCTCAGGGTATGTCTGAGGACGACGCCAAGCAGAAAGCTCCTTCCATCGTCGAGGCTCACCAAATGCTTCAAAAATGGGAACAGGGCGACCCTGATACGGTTGCGCTCTGGAAGACGATGAACTCGTGGGTTTATGATGGTTTTGATGTTACGTACAAATTGATGGGCATCACTTTCGACAAGATTTATCACGAATCGGAGACCTACCTCGAAGGCAAGCAATATGTGGTTGATGCTCTTGAAAAGGGCATCTGTCAGAAGGACGAAACCGGCGCAACCTACATCGACCTTACCGCCGACGGCCTCGACAAAAAAATCCTTCTCCGTTCCGATGGTACTACGGTCTATATGACGCAAGACCTTGGCACGGCTGCAATGCGTCATCGCGAGTGGAATTTCGACGAACACATCTACGTAGTCGGCAACGAGCAGGATTACCATTTCAAGGTGTTGAAGCTTGTATTGAAAAAGATGGGTTTTGCGTGGAGCGACGCCATCAAGCATTTCTCCTACGGTATGGTGGAATTGCCCGAAGGCAAGATGAAATCGCGTGAGGGCACTGTTGTGGATGCCGACGACCTCATCGCCGAAATGACAGAGACCGCCCGCAAGACTTCCGAGGAACTTGGCAAACTCGACGAGATGAGCCAGGAGCAGCAGGACATCACGGTTTCTACAATCGCAATGGCGGCTCTCAAATATTTCATCTTGAAAGTTGACCCCAAGAAGACAATCCTCTTCAATCCCAAGGAGAGCATCGATTTCAACGGCAACACAGGCCCGTTTGTGCTTTACACATACGCCCGCATACAGTCCATTTTCCGCAAGTTGGCTGACAAGGGAATTGCCCGCGAGCCGCTTTCGTCAGATTTTGACAAGGCGACAGACGTGGAAGGCACTTTGGTACAGCAGATTGCGGCGTTCCCCGCTGCCGTCAATGATGCCTGCACAATGTGCAGCCCCGCCCAGATTGCCAATTACGTTTATGAACTCAGCAAGCAATTCAATCAATTCTACCACGACCACCAGATCCTGGGCGAAGCCGACCCGCAAATCCGCGAGTTCCGCCTCCTGATTGCCCAAAACACTGGCAGGGTAGTCAAGAAATGCTTGAATATGTTGGGTATCAACGTATTGGAGAGAATGTAAGAGCTATATCAATTCTTTGACAGCCGCAATGAGTTCTGCCGTGTTGGAGATTTCGTCGGAAACTTCGTCGGGCAGCTCGATGTCAAACAGCCTTTCGGCGTTGACGCAGATTTGAACAAAGTCGATGTCGTCCGCGCCGAGGGATTCGAATGTGGCGTCGTCGTTGAATTTTTCGGTGTTTTTGTGGCGGAATCCAATCGACTTGCGTGAATTGTCCTCGTTGTCGCCCGACGACATAATGACGTCTGCCACCATCGACCTGATGATGTTGGCGATGTAGTCGTCGGTGAGCACTTCGGGCACGTCAATCTTGGGCAGCTCCTCGTCCTTTTGGGTGATTTGCTCGTCGAGTTCGGTGATGCGCTCGTTGATTCGCTCGATGAGAGAGGTGTCGTCAGCCTGACCGAGTTTCAACGCAATTTTGTACTCCTCCAACGCCTTTTGATATACCTTGACGGCGATTTCGTTTTCATTGTTGGCGACGTGGGCTTCGGCGAGGTCGCACAGGGTTTCGGCACGTGACATTGTGTAGTCGTCATCGTCGCCAAAAGTCTTCAACTTGTTGAAATAGTGCGAAATAGCGTCGCGTGTGTAGCCCATCTTCATACAGATGAATCCCATATTGCCGTATGCCGTGGCGATGCTTTCGATTTCTGCCTCGTTGCGCAGCGACACTTCTTCCTGGAAATACAGCAGAGCCTCCGACAGCTTGTCCATATAGAAATACGTCTTGCCGAGCCAGCAAATAGTGTCTGGAAGTTCGCGGATGTAGCCCCTGGTGCGCTTTATCTGTTCGCTTTCCTTGAAGGCCTCGATTGCCTGGTCGTATTTTTCGAGGGAGACGAGGATTTCGCCGTAAGTCTGCAACATATACGAAAGGTCTTCGTAGTCCTTGCTCTTGCGGTTGATTTCGAGAGCTTGCTCCAAGAGTTTCTGCCCCTTGAAAAACTTCTCGCCCTTGTAATACGCACGTGCCAAGTGATAGAGCGCGTCGTCGAGGATTTCGGGTTCGTTGATTTGCTGTGCGATGCCCACGGCTTGCTCCAAATCCTCCTCAGCCTCATTGAGCTTGTCGATGTTGATTTCGCACAGGCCCTTGTATGTCAGTGCGCTTGCCAAGGCGTCGGTGTCCTTCACCTTTTCAAAAAGTTCCACTGCGGTATTGAAATACGACAGCGCGACTTCGGCAAAATCCTCGCCGATGACGCTCTTATTGAGAGTCAGGCGGCCGATGCGGTAG
>JAFXMJ010000159.1 GCA_017530465.1 Bacteroidales bacterium | reverse complement strand
GAAGCACTGCCACACTTACTCGTATGAGGATGTGGAGCGTAATGTGCGTGATGCTTTTTTCGCCATCTATGCCATTGAGCGCGTGTTGCCGCGCCGACAGCCTACCATCAGCCGATGGGCGGGCTACTATATGGCGAACACCGACAAGTGGTACTATGCCTATACAATAGAGGGTGATATGATTAAGGTGGTCGATGCGTGCCACGCACAGAATATGCACGAGTAGCGCATCACTCGAAGTTGATATAAAATTGCAATTAAATAATCCCCTGCCTTGCGCTCCATTGCGCGTGGCAGGGGATTATTATCTGCGAAAAATATTTGCAGATAGAAGAAAAGTGTTTATATTTGCAGAGAAATAATAACAATTATAGGGTATTCCCCTTACATTAAACCTATATAATTATGAACAACAAGACAATAGAAATATATTGCGTTAATAACGGCGCGACGACGAAATGTCAGCCCGGTGTGACGCTTGCGGAGATTGCCGCAAAGATAGAGACCGACCCTAAGCACCCGTTTGTGGGCGCATTGGTCAACAATCGTGTGGAAGAACTCAACTACGCCGTCTATAAGCCGAAGGTAGTCAAGTTTTTTGACGCCAGCGACATCAATGGTCAGAGAATGTACCGCAGGTCATTGTGCTTTATCTTGGCGAGGGCGGTGCACGACGTTGCGGTAGATTGCAATGTAACCATCGAACACGGCATCAGCAAAGGACTTTATTGTGAACTGCGCTCATTGTCAGGCGAATACGTAAAGCCTACTGAAGAGTTGGTTAAGAAAATCAGAAACCGTATGCAGGAGATTGTAGATGCCAACTACACTTTCGACCGCCGCGAAATCCTCTCGTCTGACGCCGCCAAGATGATGACGGAGCGCGGACAGAGCGACACTGCAAAGATGTTTGAAAACCGAGACCGACTTTTCTCGTCGATTTACTCGCTCGACGGTTACGACGACTACTATTCGAGTTATATGGTGCCGAGTACGGGTTACATTAAGGTTTTTGACCTGATTCCGTTGTACGATGGATTGTTGTTGCGCTATCCTGTTGATTATGAGAAGATGGAGATGGGCGAGTTGGAGATGCAGCCGAAACTCTTCGACATCTTCCGCGAGCACAAGGCGTGGGTTAAACTCCTGAAAATCTCCACTGTTGCGTCGCTCAACAGCCTTGTGGAAAACAAGCGTGCCGGCGACCTCATCAAAGTTGGCGAGGCTCTCCACGAGAAAAAAATCGCCCAAATCGCCGACCAAATCAAACAGAAGGGCAATGTGAAACTTGTCTTGATAGCCGGGCCGTCGTCTTCGGGCAAGACCACCACGTCGCTGAGGCTATGTGTGCAACTCGCCGTGGCGGGCTTGCGTCCTGTGCAGATTTCGTTGGACAATTACTTCGTGGATCGCGTCAATACTCCGCGCAACGAGAAGGGTGACTACGATTTTGAGGCGTTGGAAGCCGTTGATTACAAGCAGTTTAATCAAGACATCCTCGATCTGATGAACGGCAAGCGCATCGAGATGCCGTTTTACAATTTCCATACCGGCAAGCGCGAGTACAGGGGCGAGTTTATGACGGCGACGGAGGATACTGTGTTTGTCGTTGAGGGCATACACGGTCTCAATCCCGCTATGAGTCAGATGATTCCCGCCGAAAACAAATTCAAGATTTACGTTTCGGCGTTGACTCAGATTGGCATCGACTCTCACAACCGCATCCCGACCACTTACAATAGGTTGCTGCGCCGCATCATTCGTGATTATCAGTACCGTGGCTACTCCGCCGAGGAGACAATCAAGCGTTGGCCCGACGTGCGCCGTGGCGAGGAGCGCAACATCTTCCCGTTCCAAGAGGAGGCTGACGTGATGTTCAATTCGGCGTTGCCGTTTGAACTTGGCGTCATTAAAAAATACGCGGGTCCCATTCTCGAAAACGTCAGTGAACGTGCCCCTGAATATTCTGAGGCGAGGATGCTGTTGAAGTTTCTTGCGTACTTCAAGGAGTTCCCCGACGACGAAATCCCGCCGACATCCATCCTGCGCGAGTTCCTGTCGGGCAGTTCGTTCAAGTATTAATGACAATCAATTATGCAGTTTAAGGACATACAAGGACACGAACACACCAAAAAACTTCTGATACAGACCGTTAAGGAAAACCGAATCAGTCACGCGCAACTTTTCTTGGGACCGGAAGGCTGCGGCAAACTCGCGTTGGCTATTGCTTACGCGCAGTATATCGCGTGTCCTAATAGAACTGAAACTGATAGTTGCGGTGTATGCCCGCAATGTCAAAAGTATCAGAAACTTGTCCATCCCGATTTGCATTTTGTGTATCCCGTTGTAAAACTCAAATCCGGCGACTCTCATCCCGTTTCCGACAATTTCATCGATTCGTGGCGCGGATTCGTATTGAAACGCAATTATCACCGTCTCGACGATTGGTACGATTATATTGGCAGCGACAACGCGCAGGGCGCAATCTTCGCGCAGGAAAGTCAAGAAATCATCCGCAAACTCAGCCTCAAAACTTTTGAGAGCGAGTACAAAGTGATGATAATTTGGATGCCAGAGAAGATGAACGAGACTTGCGCCAACAAACTCCTCAAAATGATAGAGGAGCCGCCGCCAAAGACGTTGTTTGTGTTAGTGTCTGAAAATGAGGAACAAATCTTGACTACAATCAGGTCGAGGACTCAACTCATCAAAATCAACCGTCCTGAAGACAGCGACATCGTTGCCTCGCTCTCCAAGGAGTTTCCTGAAGCGGATGCCGTAAATATTCAGAGCGCCGCAATGCTTGCCGAGGGAAATTATTTGGCGGCGTTGGACGTCATGGAACAACTCCACGAAGGTGGCGAACCACCAGAGTTCCAGTTGTTTACGACGTTGATGAGGGAAAGTTATTCGTTGAAATACGACCAAATCATCAAACTCTCAGACAATCTTAGCAAACTCGGGCGTGAAAAGCAGAAACAGTTTTTTGATTATTGCCAACGTATGGTGCGTGAGTGTTTTATGCTTAGCAGCGTTGACAAGAGTCTTGTTAGGATGACGCCCACGGAGATGAATTTCGCCGCCAAGTTTGCGAGGTTCATCCACCCCGGCAACGTTTCGCAAATATCGACGTTGCTCTCCGAGGCGTGCGCCAATATAGAAAGGAACGCTTACGGCAAGTTGGTGTTTACAGATGTGGCGATTAAGTTGGCGTCGCTATTGAGGATGAAGATAAAATAACAATAATCCGCCAAAAAAGTGCATTTTTTTTGCCAATTCCCAAAAATACCTTAACTTTGCCCTTGCAAAACGAACCAAAAGCCATCAACTATGCAATACTACGACCCAAAGACCGACGTTGTGTTCAAAAAAGTGTTCGGCGAACATAAGAACTTGGCAATCAGCCTGTTGAATGCAGTCTTACAGTTGGACGGCAAGAAACAGATCAAGGATTTGGAGTACCTGCCATCCGAGATACTTCCCATAATGGGCGGCAAGCGCAGTAGCGCGGTGGACGTCCGTTGTCAGGATTCTTACGGCGATTATTTCATCGTGGAGATGCAGATGTATTGGTCGTCGGACTTCTTGCGCCGTGTACTCTACAACTGTGCCAAGGTCTATGCAACGCTTTACAACAAAGGCGAGGAGCATTACAAGGTCAAGAGGGTGTTTTCCGTCAACATTCTCAACGACGTTTGTGACAACGACACAGCCAACAACTACCACCGTTTCAATATGTCGGAGATTGGCAACCCAAAACGAGTAATAGAGGGAATCGAAATTCTCTGCATTGAGTTGCCAAAATTCAAGCCCGAAGATTACGCCCAAAGAAAGATGCTGAAATTGTGGCAGGAGTTCCTCACGTCCATCAATGCCAAGACTGGCAAGGAGACAGTCACCGACGAACTGATGTCAAACGCAGAAGTTAAGGAGGCGTTGGATTTGTGCCGCAATCTTACGGACGAGGAGCGCGGTTATTACGACGGCTTTTGGGGTATGGAGTTTCTGCGCAACGACCGCGACAAGACTGTAAGGGAAGTGAGTTTGGCGGAAGG
>JAFXMJ010000158.1 GCA_017530465.1 Bacteroidales bacterium | reverse complement strand
GGGGCCTATGTAACTATTGAAATTGCTCCAATCAATCTCCGGCATACTCATCGTAAACGACGACGGAATCTGATTGAACTTAGAGCCGATGGTCTCGACATCGAGGTTGAATATCGAGGAAATTAACGTTACGATAATAATGGCAACAAACGAGCCGGGGATTTTGGGAGTAATTTTCACGAAAAACACCGAAATCAAAATGGTCAACACGGTGAGACCGAGTGCGGTGAAATTGACACTTCCAATATCTGAAATCATCGCGCCCCATTTGCCGATGAAGTCGCCGGGGAGTTTGTCAACCGAGAGGCCGAGCGCGTCCTTGACCTGCGTTGTGAATATCGTGAGCGCGATACCCGACGTGAAGCCAACGACCAACGGATGAGGTATAAACTTGATGACCGAACCCAAATGCAACAATCCAAACAGCACCAAAAGCACGCCCGCCAACATTGTGGAGACCATCAATCCAGACAGTCCATATTGCTGCACGATGCCATAGACGATGACGATGAACGCGCCCGTAGGCCCGCCAATCTGCACGCGGCTGCCGCCCAAAAACGAAATCAGGAAGCCGGCGATGATAGCCGTCACAAGTCCCTGAGCCGGGTTGACGCCAGACGCCACGGCAAACGCAATCGCCAACGGCAACGCCACGATGCCAACGATGATGCCCGCCAAAAGGTCGGACTGAAACATTTTCTTTGTGTATCCCTGTTTGAGTACAGAGAACAATTCGGGTTTAAATACGCTTTTCACTGTTTTGTATTCCTTTTAAAAAAACGGTGCAAAGGTATAAACCCAACGTGTATTGTATTTTGCGGTTGGATTAAGAAATATTTAAATTTTTTTACCCCTCCAACATTCCCGACGGCGTAACGCCGAATTGTTTCGTGAAACATCTTGTGAAATATTTTGGGTCGTTGAAGCCGACTTCGTAGGCGATTTCGGAGATGTTCATATTGTGGGTGATGCGGTTTTTGATGATGAGGTCGCGGGCTACTTTGAGACGGTAGGCACGGATGAAAGGACCCGCGCTTTGCTGCGTCAGGGCTTGCATCTTCTTGTTCATAAACGTCTTGGACACACCCATTTGCGTGATGAGTTCGTTGACATCAAAATCAGGCTCCTTGTAATTTTCTTTGATGATTTTCAAAACCTTGTCGATGAACTTCTTGTCGTAAGAATCCTCCGGGATGTTGAGGCTGCCGGTGTCCATATCGGCGCGGAAACGCTGTTGGAATTTGCGGCGGTTTTCTATCAGGGAGAGGATTTTGGCTTTGAGCGTGGTCTCGTCAAAAGGCTTCGTGATGTAGTCGTCAACGCCGTTTTGGAGGCTGTCAATCATAGAATCCTTGCTCGTCTTGGCGGTGAGGATGATGATTGGAATGTGCGAAATGTCGCTGTCCTGACGCACCTGTTTTGCAAGGGCGATACCGTCCATACCGGGCATCATCAGGTCAGAAAGGATGAGGTCAACGACGTTGGAGCGCAGCACGGTGAGGGCGTTGTTGCCGTCAACAGCCTCATATACAGTGTATTGGTCGCTGAGTACGGTGCGGATGTATTGGCGCATCTCGCTATTGTCCTCCACCACAAGCACCGACATACGATGCTCGGCGATGTCCTGAATTTCGTCGTCGTCGTCGCTGTCGTTGGCTTCGCTGATGTAATTGGAAACCGGCGCGGCGGGCGCACTCTCGATGGTAACGAGCGGAATCGACATACGGAAACACGCTCCACGGGTCTTGTTGTTGCGGGCGTTGATGTCGCCGCCGAGGAGGATGGCGAGTTTTTTGCAAAGGTAAAGCCCGATGCCCGTGCCGCTGCCGTTGGAATTGTTGTTGTCGCCTGATTTCGATTGATAAAAACTATTGAAAATCTTGTCGATGTCCTGTTCAACTATGCCGCTGCCGGTGTCCCTCACCGCGATGTAAAGGCGGTCGGGCTGCGCAAACGACGCCGCAAAAACATCAATCCTGCCGTCCCGTGGCGTGAATTTCACAGCGTTGCCGAGCAAATTGGTGATAATCTTGACCATCGCCTCGCGGTCAAACATTATGTACGGGTCGCGCATACGGAAATAGAGGTTGAGGGCGATGCCTTTGTCCTGCGTCAACGAGCGGAAGGGCAGCAAAATATCGTCCATAAACGTCTTGAAATTGCCGGGCGCGAGGTTGACGGGCATATTGTCGGTCTCCACCTTTCGGAAGTCCATCAACTGATTGACGAGCGAGAGGAGATGTTTTGAATTGTGATCCACAAAATTCAGTTGCTCAATCACTTTGGGGTTGGTGCTGAGTTTCAGTGCGCGTTCGATGGGGCCAATAATCAACGTGAGCGGCGTGCGAAATTCGTGGGTGATGTTGGTGAAGAAGGCGAGTTTGTCGAGGGTGAGTTCTTGGATTTTGGTGGTGTTTTCTTCGAGTTGCTTCTTCTGCCGCGAGATTTCTTCGTTTTGACGGAAGAGCAATTCGTTTTGGCGCGTAATCTCCTCGGTCTTGCTTTCGAGGGCGGCGGTGCGGCGGGTTACTTGCTCCTCCAACAGAGATTTTTGCTCCCTCAACATCTCCATCCTCCTATGCACAATGTGGCGCACGATGGCAACAATTATCACCAACAAAAGCAACAGAAACCACCATTGCTTGTAAAAATAGCCTTTGACGTGGATGCGGATTTCGGTGGGGGCTGAATATTCGCCCGAACCCGACGCGCAACGCACTTGGAAAGTGTAGTTGCCCTGCATCAAATTGCTGAAAACCGCTATCCTGCGGCTGTGAGGCACTGTCACCCACTTGTCGCTGAACCCTTCGAGGCGGTATTGATACGTCACGGATGAAGGCGCATTATAATCCAAAGCCGAAAATTCCAACGTTACCGACTTGTCCCTTTCGTGGATGTAAATATCTGATTCTCTTGATATTTCGGTGCTGATGATGCCGCTGCCCGCGTTCACATTTTTTTCGTTGACAGAGAGGCTCGTGAGGTAAACCTTGTAACTGCCAAATGCCGTGTGCGACCTCTCCGCGTCCACGCTCATCAACCCGTGCAACGCGCCGAAATACAGCATATTAGAGCCTTTCGCCTTGTAGCCGCCGTTCCAAAAGAAAGCGTCGTCGCACAATCCGTCTTCCCTATAATAACACGAAATCCGCTGACTCTGAGGCGAATAGCACGACAATCCGTTGGCGGTGGCTATCCACAGGCGGTGCTCGTTGTCCTCAGTAATATAAGTAACAATGTCGTTGCTAAGTCCGTTGTCGATGTTGAACAATTGATGATACCCATCCGCATCGCGCCTTACCACGCCAAACCCATTGGTGCCGATGTACAGCGAGCCGTCGCCGCTCTCCCAAAAACAGGTGATTTTGGAGAGAAATTCGGTGTCGTTGTCACGCTTGCGGTCGATGGTTGCGGTTTTGGTTTTTAGGTTGATGCTAATTATACCATCTGTCGTGCCAATCAGGAGCGAGCCGTCAGCCGTCAGAGCCGTGCCGAGCGAGCCGTGGATGTTGGCGGTGATGCTGTCGGGCAGAGGACATTGGATGTCGCCGGTATTGATGTCGTAAAAATAAA
Source organism: Bacteroidales bacterium (assembly GCA_017530465.1). GTDB lineage: Bacteria > Bacteroidota > Bacteroidia > Bacteroidales > UBA3824 > UBA3824. Next base: position 122 of record JAFXMJ010000158.1, on the reverse strand, counting down.
TGCCGTGGTTGGAGCCAATCCAAACGCCATTGTTGATGGTGTCGGTGGTGCAAGTGCCTATGAAACTGATGTTTATGGAATCGGTTTCGTAATTGATGCGCTGTATGCCGCGTCGTGTTTGC
>JAFXMJ010000157.1 GCA_017530465.1 Bacteroidales bacterium | reverse complement strand
ATTTCAAAGACTGCAATGTGGGCAATGGCACATGTTGGATTCATTGAAGAAGTTACAGACCCTGAACTTAGGTCTCAGTTAGTCAATTACAGAGATGTTGTCAAGAGAAAGGAGATTGCAAGATGAAACGCCTTTTGCTTGACACTTGTATTGTAGTTGATATGCTTATCAACTATAATAGACTTGACAGAAGTGTTGCCGAATTAATCGAAGATTATAGTTGCACACGCTGTGCGAGTTTTGAGACTTTGCGCGAACTCGTTGTCCTTTTTAACAACAAGAAAATTCGTTCCAAACAATGGAAAACTGCGAAAGATGTCATAAATACAGTAACTGACGACCTTGATATCCAAATCCTTCCACTTAGGAAAGATGTTGCCGATACATACGCCGGCCTCGTCCTCAACGAAGCCCTCAACCATTACGACCCGTCAGACCATATCATAATCTCTCAGGCAATCACTGAAAAAATCCCGTTGATATCCAGCGATTTAAAATTTCCGTTTTACAGGGAACAAGGATTGAATTTGATAGAATGTTAGGTGAAAGTATCAACAAGTAAAAAAATAATTGCCCTCCACCCGAAAATTCTCCGTGGAGGGCAATTATATTATTTAGTGTTTTGCGGGCGAGCCGCCCACGTTCCAGCGAGCCGCCCACATTCCAGCGGGATGCCCACGTTCCAATTAGTGTTCCAACTTGATGGTCTCGGTGGTGATGTCGGCTACCTCGCTCGGTCCGAAATACTGGATGGGTCCGGGATAGACGTATGCCGTCTCGATTGCCCACTCGTCCCTCTTGGATGCGAAGAACTTGAAGGGGCCGCCGTCGAGTTTTACGAGAGCCTTCTGGATTACGGGCTTCATCTTGCCGTTGCGCTTCTCCATATTCATCATTGCGGTGATAGGAATACCGCCTGCGAGCCATTCGGTAGCGGGTTTGGTGGTGTTCCTTACCGACGACATATAGCCGGTCTTGCCCGAATTGATGAGCAGTGCAGCAACACGGCCGAGGGAGTAGCAGTAGTCGGCGTCGAAGTTAGACGGAGCGGCGCACCTGCCTTCGTAACCGAAGAAGTGGTGCTGAGTGGAGAATTTGCCGTTGTACTTGCCTTCCTTCTTCCACTGTGCGAGTTTCTTGCCAACCATTTCGGCGAGGAGTTGCTCGGTCTCGATGAGCGATACCTGAACGTTGCCGTGCGGGTCGCGCTCCAATGCGAGTTGCTTGGAAACTGCGGGGGGCAGGCTCTTGAAGAGTTCTGCGTTTTCCTTGGAGAGTTTGCCGAGTACGTAGTCGATTTTCTGGTCGGCGGGGATGGTGTCAAACTCTGCCTGGTTAGCAGCGAGCATATCGTTGAGTTCGGCGATGAGTTTCTTGATGGCGGGGATAAACTCGATCAATCCTTCCGGTACGAGAACAATACCGAAGTTCAAGCCCTTGTCTGCGCGGTTCTTAACGGCTGTTGCGATGTATGTAACAACATCGTCGAGGGTCTGATTCTTAGCCTCAACTTCTTCGCCGATGAGGGTGATGTTGGGCTGGGTCTTCAATGCGCACTCCAATGTAACGTGGCTTGCCGAGCGACCCATCAACTTGATGAAGTGCCAGTATTTCTTGGCGGAATTGGCGTCGCGCTCGATGTTGCCGATTACCTCAGAATATACCTTTGTAGCGGTGTCGAAGCCGAAGGAGGTCTCTATCATTTCGTTTTTGAGGTCGCCGTCGATGGTCTTGGGACAGCCGATTACCTGGATGCCGGTCTTCTTGGCGAGGTAGTATTCTGCGAGTACGCAGGCGTTGGTGTTGGAATCGTCGCCGCCGATGATTACGATGGCGTTGATATTGAGTTTCTTGCAGATTTCGAGACCCTTGTCAAACTGCGATTCTTCTTCCAATTTGGTACGACCCGAACCGATGATGTCGAAGCCGCCGGTGTTGCGGTATTCGTCCACGATTTCTTTGGTGAGTTCGATGTACTTGTGGTCAACGAGACCCGAAGGACCGCCGAGGAAGCCGTAGAGTTTGGAATCGGGGTTGATGGCCTTGATGCCGTCGAATATGCCGGAGATTACGTTGTGACCGCCGGGAGCCTGACCGCCCGAAAGGATTACGCCGACGTTGATGGCTTTTGCAGCGGATGCCTTGTCGCCATTTTCAAAAGTTACGATTGGCAGGCCGTAAGTGTTGGGGAACAGTTTTTTGATGTCCGCCTGGTCAGCGACAGATTCGGTCGCCTTGCCTTCCACGATAACGGGATTGCCGGTGATTGACGCCGGCATTTTGGGCTGGTATGCAGCCCTCGCAATTTGTAAAGGACTTTTTTTCATTGTAATATGATGTTGATGTGTTATTATTCTTCAAGTCGCAAATATAGTAATAAAATTGGGGATGTGCAAAAATAAATTTTATTCTTATTTTGCCGCCTCGTTTTCAATATGTCCGTCTGCGTACACTGTTCCGTTCTGTCGTATTGGGATGTCGCAGGAGACCTCGGTGTTGCTTAGGTTGTTGAGGCGATCCTGGACGTAGATTTCGT
>JAFXMJ010000156.1 GCA_017530465.1 Bacteroidales bacterium | reverse complement strand
CGCAGCCAGAGCGAATTGACCTCGCGCCAGCAGTCGTCGGGTCTTGACAAGGATTACGCGATGGCTTGGAGTTACGGTGTAAGTGAAAGTTTCAATCTGATGATACCCGACTTCAAGGGCGGCGCATCAGACGTAATCGGCGACATCGATGCTGTAAACGACATCCAGGACAAGCAGATGGCGCAAATGGTGGCTCAGCAAAATCATTATTGGGGCGACCAGCCGTTTACATCGGGTCCCGTGTACGTGGGCGCGGTAATCATTTTCCTCTTTGTATTGGGATTGTTTGTTGTGAGCAACTCCGCAAAATGGTGGATGCTCGCCGCCACGATTTTGTCGCTCCTGATGTCGTGGGGCAACAATTTCAGCGCGTTCTCCGACCTGATGTTCAATTACTTCCCGCTGTACAACAAATTCCGTTCTGTGTCGATGGCACTCGTAATCGCGCAGGTCTGCATTCCCTTCCTTGCAATGATGGCAATCAAAGAAATCACCGATAAGGACGAGGATTACAAGTTTGACATCAAGAAACTCTACTGGGCAGTTGGCTTCACGGGCGGTCTGTGCTTGCTGTTTTGGATTGCACCCTCGCTGTCGGGTTCGTTCCTTTCCAACGAGGAAACCGCTGGTTATGCGCAATACGCCTCCGAACATCCCGAAGCCGCCTCTCAAATCAACTCACTCACCGACAATCTGACCGACGTCCGCAAATCAATCCTCCGCAGCGACGCATTCAGGTCGTTGGCTATGATAGTGATAGCCGGATTGTTGATGTTCTTATTCTTCAAGAAAGTTTTAAAGGCGCAAACCCTCATCATCACGCTTGGTATATTGATAGTATTCGACCTTTGGACTGTTGATATGCGCTACCTCAGCAGCAAGGATTACCACAATGCATCCGATGTAAGCAATATGCTCCGTCCATCGGCGGCAGACCAATTCATACAGAAGGACACCGACCCCGACTTCCGCGTATTGAACCTCTCCGCCAACGTGTTCAACGACGCCCGCACGTCGTATTTCCACAAGTCGATTGGCGGCTATCACGGTGCTAAGATGCGTCGCTATCAGGAATTTATCGACACGTTGCTCGCCCCGACGGTAAGTTATGCAAGGCAGTTGGCTGGTCAGGATATGACACAATTCGACAATTTTGTGAAGTCGAGCCAGGCTCTCAATATGCTCAATACCAAGTTTATCATCCTCAACCCCTCGCAGATGCCTTACGTCAATATGAACGCATACGGCAACGCCTGGTTTGTCAACAAGTTTGATATGGTGGAGAACGCCGACCAAGAAATTTCGTCGCTCAGGAAAAACGACCTCTCCAAGACGGCTATCATCAACAAAAACACATTCAAGGATTATATGGCGACATTGCCTTCCGACCAGATATACGCCGAGGATTCCAGTTTGGTGGTATTGACGGAATACAAGCCCAACCACATCACATACCAGGCTCGTGCGTTCAGGGACAGGCTCGCCGTGTTCTCGGAGATTTATTATCCCAAGGGTTGGCAGGCTTACCTCGACGGCAAGGAAGTGGAGCACATCTGCGCCGACTATATCCTCCGCGCAATGGTGATACCGCAGGGCGACCACACGATAGAGTTTAAATTTGACCCGTCGTCGGTGCGCATCGGCAAGATAATCGCCGCCATAGCCTCATCGCTGATATTATTGGCGTTGCTGGCGTTTGCGGTAATGTATTTCAAATCAAAAAATTCAATCGTAGAAGACGTTAAAAAACAATAAGATATGGGACTTCAATGTGGCATTGTAGGACTTCCCAACGTGGGCAAGTCAACGTTATTCAACTGCCTTTCGAGCGCGAAGGCTCAGGCTGCCAACTTTCCTTTTTGCACGATAGAACCCAATGTGGGCGTTGTTTCCGTGCCTGACGACCGTCTGATTGCCCTCGAAAAAATCGACCACCCCGCGCAGGTAGTTCCCGCGACGGTGGAGATTGTGGATATCGCCGGACTCGTAAAAGGCGCAAGCAAGGGCGAGGGCCTCGGCAACAAATTCCTCGCAAATATCCGCGAGACCGACGCAATAATCCACGTTTTGCGTTGTTTTGAGGACGAGAATGTTACTCACGTTGATGGCACTGTAAACCCCGTGCGCGACAAGGAAATCATCGACGCAGAATTGCAGATAAAGGATCTCGAAACCATCGAACAGCGTTACGCCAAGACCGAAAAAATTGCCAAGACCGCCAAGGACAAGGACGCAGCGTTGCTCTTGCAGGTGATGGACAAGATAAAGCCCGCTCTCGAACAAGGCAAATCTGCCCGCAGCGTAGAACTCGACGAAAACGAGCAAGCCGCCGCCAAGCAATTGTTTCTACTGACGAGCAAACCAGTAATGTATGTCTGCAACGTTGACGAGAAGTCGGTATTGACCGGCAACAAGCACGTGGACGCTGTTCGCGAAGCCGTAAAGGATGAGGATGCCGAAATCCTCGTCATCGCCGCCAAGACCGAGGAGGAAATCGCCGAAATGGAATCCTACGACGACCGCAAGATGTTTCTCGACGACCTCGGTCTCACAGAATCGGGCGTGGTAAAACTCATCCGCTCGGCTTACAAACTGCTCAACCTCGAAACTTTCTTCACCTCAGGTCCCAAGGAAAGCCGCGCCTGGACATTCCACAAGGGCGCATTGGCACCGCAGGCCGCCGGCGTTATCCACTCCGACTTTGAGAAGGGTTTCATCAAGGCAGAGGTCATCAAGATGGACGATTACATCTCCCTCGGCTCAGAGGCAGCCTGCCGCGACGCCGGCAAAATCCACATCGAAGGCAAGGATTATGTCGTGCAGGACGGCGACATT
>JAFXMJ010000155.1 GCA_017530465.1 Bacteroidales bacterium | reverse complement strand
TCATCGACCGTGATCAGGTTCTGCTCCAGGGCGTCGGCGAGGGTGCGGAAGGTACGGCCGCACTCGAGGTCGGTGCCGTTGAGCACTGCGTCCACGGATGCGTCGAGGGGGTTTTCGTGGGTCTCGTGCTGACCCTTGGGGTGGAAGTTGTTGATGGCGTCACAGTCGGTGAGGACGATGGCGTCGTAGCCCCATTTGCGGCGCAGAATGTCCTGCAACAGGCGGTCGCTGCCGCAACACGGGATGCCCTCGTAACGGTTGTAGGCGCACATCACTTCGCGCACGTTGCCTTCCTTGACGAGTTTTTTGAAGGCGGGGAGGTAGGTCTCCCAAAGGTCGCGCATCGACACGCGGGCGTCGTAGGTGTGCCTGAGCGGTTCAGGGCCGCTATGCACGGCGTAATGCTTGGCGCAAGCGTGGGTCTTGTAATACTTCTTGTCATTACCCTGCATACCCTTGACTGTCTCCACGCCGAGAACGCCCGAAAGGTACGGGTCTTCGCCGCAGGTCTCCTGTCCCCTGCCCCATCGCGGGTCGCGGAAGATGTTCACATTGGGACACCAGAATGTCAATTCAGGGTTGCCAGGGTAATAGGTGACGCCCATCGGCACATTGAAAACATTGTGGTCGGAGCGGTTCCAATTGGCACGCGCCTCATCGCTGACAGCCGAGAACACGTCGTAGAACATCTGCGCGTCAAACGCCGCCGCCATTCCGATTGGTTGCGGGAACACCGTGTAGCCGCCCTGCCTAACACCGTGGCACGCCTCGCTCCACCAATTGTAGGACGGGATGCCAAGGCGGTCGATTGACACAGACTTGTTCATCATCAATCCTACTTTTTCCTCGGGCGTGAGGAGCGAAATGAGATTTTCGACCCTTTGCTCGATTGGCAGGCTTGGGTCTTGGAACGGGTAGTCGTACTTTGGCTTGCTACTCGTAAGCATCACGGCAGCAGCGCCAATCACCGCAGCCGATGCAAAAAGTTTTTTAATAGTCTTCATCTTCTCATAATGTTTGGTAAAATTATCGAGACAAAGGTAAAGAGAATTTGGTGAATGAGCAAAATATTTCGATGAAAGTATTATGACTATCATACTAACAAGTTGCAAAGATGTTTGTATGGCTGTCAAACCACTACCGCCTCACAAACCTACTCACACGCTCACCAACGGAGCGGAGATAAGAACGTTTCATTCGTTGAGAAAGAAAACTATTGTCAATCAGTGTTTTTGACAACTGCGGCACGTCCATAAAACAGTCTAAAACCTTGCCGACTTTATCCTCCGACAAACCGATATGCGCACCAAAACGTTCAAAATCAAACCGACACGGATGACCAAATTTCATATAAACCTCGCTTTTCTCAATATCGGGCGAGAGACCGCCTTCGAGCGCAAAATCACTGTCCTTAACGTGAAGGCTCGTATTAATCAAGTCGTATGCAGGGGCGAGCCGACTGCGCCCTTCGGCATCATTTATCAACGAAAAGTTTTTGAGATGCGCATCGCCATTGGCATATATATAATTGAAAACCAATATATTGAAAAAACGTTGCAAATCCCCATCCACATCCGCCGAAACGTTCCTGATAGCGTTGGCAATGTCGGCATAACAGCCGTCATATTTGAAATATTTGCCACCTGTCGCCTCGCTACGACCCACAACCGACGAAAAATCTTCCATCATAAATTTTGAACCATCGACAGCCACATCAAATCTCTTCGTAATATAAACAGCCTTGCCATCTTTACTGAAACACAGACCATTAGCTGCAGTTTCTATACCATAGACCTGCGATGCAATCTGCATCGTAAGATTTTCGTTGGCGGAAATCTCATTTCTGTAAGCCAACGACGGATCCCACGGCGAGGGTTTCAAGATGTGAGTTGAACGCTCATTTTCACCTGCAAGGCAAATCTTGCCATCCCTAACTACCGCCGGGAATTTTTCTTGTACACCCGACACAGAAATTCTGTCCATCACTGCGGAAACAGAGGTAGAAATTTTGTTGGCACTAAGCGTAAAATCCAAAAAAGGCGACACTTTTGCACCGTCGAAAAGCCTTCCGGCGGCAACCTCGCTGTAAGTTTCAAAACCTTCTGCAAGCGTTGAAGGACAATATTTTATGATTACATTCATTGTTTTCTTACATTAACTGCACCAATAAAATCCGCCCCTGCCATTGCCGTCAAAAGTCCGAAAAAATCTTGTTCGTCAATATGGTGAGAGCGGCAGACATAACGACGGTTTGCACCCTCGGGCAGCATCGCCACAAAAAACGGAAACAAATGCTCCGCCTCGTATGGCTCGCTCCTTTTTGGCAACGTGAACGAAATGCTTTGCAACGGCAATTTAAGGTACTCAGCGTCATACTCAAACCTGCACCTCCCGCCGCGCACCACCTCCGTCAACGTCCCCGCAAAGGTGTCGTTGTTAAATACAAATAGTTGTCGCATAATAATCGGTTTTTGTTTTAGTGGCAAAGGTAAATATAAAATGCGAGATGGCAAAACGAGGGGGGG
>JAFXMJ010000154.1 GCA_017530465.1 Bacteroidales bacterium | reverse complement strand
CTTTTCCAAGAGGACGAGCATATACAGATTGTCAATTACAGTCTCAACCTCGTGCGCGGCATGAAGCCAGTGGCAACTCTCCGCATCAGCATACACGGCGTTGAATACGAGGAAACATCACCCGGCGACGGTCAGTACGACGCATTTATGAAGGCGTTGTGGAAGATATACGGACGGCTCGGCAAGACGCACCCCGTACTCACCGACTACAAGGTGTCAATCCCGCCCGGCGGCAAGACCGACGCCTTGGTGGAGACCGTGATTTCGTGGAATTACAACGGTCAAATCCTCCACACACGCGGACTCGACGCCGACCAGACCGAAGCCGCAATCAAGGCTACTGTAAAAATGCTCAATTTGATAAAGGAGTGATTATCAGATAATTAACTATAAAAATAATGCTTCATTGCAACCAAAACTCATATTTTTACCCCACTTTTGGTTGCAATGAAGCAATATTAAAAATGTGGCGGACGATCCGTCCGCACTCCATTACCGATGTTTAATCACCGACCTTGTGGCGTTGGAGTAATCGACCGCGCCCTCGTGCTCCATAAACTCGCGGAGGCAGTCGCTACTTTTCTTTTTGGTGTCCTTGTACTCCTTGCGCTTCAAGAGCGGAATTATCGACGCCGTGTAACTATTAATCGCAACGGTGTAGGTCTTGTTAGATTTTAGGGGTTTGCCCTTCTCGTTGAATACCTTGATATCCAACACCTTGACCGTATCGGATGCATCCACTGTCAATTCGTAGCTGCATCCCGAAGTGTAGCCCTCCATACCTTCGTCGTTTTGGCGGAAAGATTTGATGACATCAATAATCTCCGAGCCTTTGAGCTTGTAGATAAACATCAAGTTGCCAAACGGGTCGAGCTTCAAGATGTCCATCATTGTAAACTTGTCGGAATCAAAAGTGCTGAACCTTACGCCGCCGCCGTTCTGCAAGGCGATCTTGGTGCCGCAACCATAACGCTGTCCGTCTGCCATGAGGCTGCCAAGTTTTTCGTAGCCGTTAATGGGCTTAAGATTCTTGCACACCACTTCAGAAAGTACGGGATTGTCCTCCAAAAACTTCTTCACCATACCGGCAATCTTCTGATTGCGCTGCTTAGAATTATCGACATTGATGGGCTGCGACTTCTTGGAGATAACCTTGCCAGTCTCGTCAACGGTGACAATCACGTGGTAGCAATACTTCATCTTGTTGATGCTCTGAGTGATGAGCACGCCGTTGTAAATATTGTTGGGAGGCAAGAGCTTGTGGGTGTGTCCGCCCATGATTACGTCAATCTGCGGATACTCCTTGGCGAGAAGGCTGTCGCCGTCGCAACCAGCATGGGAAAGGAGGATTTCGATGTCGCACTGTTTGCGTACTACATCCACATATTTACCTACGGCGGGTATGGGCTGTGTGAATGTAACGCCCTTGCAGTTGTCGATGTGGCAGTCGGGATAGCCACGATGAGGATTCACCTGCACCACGCCAATGACGCCAATCCTCACTCCGTCCACTTCAAAAATCTTGTACGGGTCCACCTTGATTGCCATGTCGTCGGGAAATTTGGCATTGCAACAGAGGTACGGGAAGTTGGACAATTCCAACTGACGGCGGAAATTGGGCTGACCCGCGTCAAACTCGTGGTTGCCGATGGTAGAAGCCCTGACGCCAAATTCGTTCATCACTTCAGTGATAGGCCTCGACGGCTCCATGTACATATCGCTTACAGGGTCGCCGGTGCGGTTGTCGCCCGCACTGAGCACCATCAAATTAGGATAGAGCGCACGGAGCGAATCGATGACGCCGCCAAGAGCCGCCGAACGATCCATGCAGGCGTGAATGTCGTTGATGGCGACAAAATGTATCTCCTTATTCTGCGCCGTCACATTGAGCGACATCGCAATGAGCATTGCCGCCACAATGGATTTGAATCTGAACATTTTCATATATTATATAAGGTGTTAAATTAATAAAACAATCAGTCGGCACAATAGTCCGACGTTGCAAATATAACAATTTTTGACCCAAAAGGCAGTTTTTTATGACAGAATTTTCAAAAAATAGGTCTGAATGTCAGACGTGTCAGCAGGCGTTTTTGGGTATCTATGACAATTTGTCATTAATTTATAATTACAATGTCAGTATCAATTTTATGCCAAAAAGTTGCAATATATTGAGAGACAGCGAGTTTGCCATTAACGGTACAAAAAAATAAAATAATACGGCATAATGATTGTAAAAATATGGGCGTACCGCTGATGAAAAGCGGCACACAAACAAATGTTGAACTTAAAAACTTAAAAACAATCATAAAATGAGCAAGATTATTGGTATTGACCTTGGAACCACGAACTCGTGTGTTTCGGTCATGGAAGGCAACGAGCCTGTAGTAATAGCCAACTCCGAAGGCAAAAGGACCACGCCTTCAATTGTGGCATTTCTCGATAGCGGCGAGCGCAAGGTAGGCGACCCGGCTAAGCGTCAGGCAATCACCAACCCCAACAACACGGTATATTCCATCAAGAGGTTTATGGGCGAGACTTACGACCAAGTAACCAAAGAGGTGGAGCGCGTGCCTTATCAGGTGGTTCGCGGCGACAACAACACGCCCCGCGTTAAAATCCACGACCGTCAGTACACGCCGCAGGAAATCTCCGCGATGATTCTCCAAAAAATGAAGAAAACCGCCGAAGACTATCTCGGTCAGGAAGTTACGGAAGCCGTCATCACCGTGCCGGCATACTTCTCTGATTCGCAGCGTCAGGCCACCAAGGAGGCAGGCGAGATTGCGGGCTTGAAAGTTCGCCGTATCGTCAACGAGCCTACCGCAGCAGCTCTCGCTTACGGTCTCGACAAGGGCGGCAAAGATATGAAAATCGCCGTATTCGACCTTGGCGGCGGTACATTTGATATTTCGATCCTCGAACTCGGCGACGGCATCTTCGAGGTAAAATCCACCAACGGCGACACGCACCTCGGCGGCGACGACTTCGACCACAAAATCATCGACTTCCTCGCCGACCAGTTCCAGAACGAAAACGGTGTGGACCTCCGCAAAGACCCGATGGCTTTGCAGCGTCTCAAGGAAGCTGCCGAAAAGGCAAAAATCGAACTTTCGTCGTCAGCCTCCACGGAAATCAACCTTCCGTACATTATGCCCGTCAACGGTGTTCCGAAGCACTTGGTAACAACCTTGACCCGTGCAAAATTTGAGGCCATCTGCGACGACCTCATCAAGGCTTGCATCGAGCCTTGCCGTCAGGCACTCAAAGACGCCGGCCTCAACGCAAGCGACATCGACGAGGTTATCTTGGTAGGCGGTTCGAGCCGTATCCCTGCAGTTCAGGCAGAGGTAGAGCAGTTCTTTGGCAGGAAACCTTCCAAGGGTGTCAACCCCGACGAGGTTGTGGCAGTAGGCGCATCCATCCAGGGCGGCGTTTTGACTGGCGACGTTAAGGATGTGGTTCTCCTCGACGTTACTCCGCTTTCGCTCGGCATCGAGACCATGGGCGGCGTGATGACCAAACTCATCGAAGCCAACACCACCATCCCCTGCAAGAAGACCGAGACCTTCACCACCGCCGTTGACAACCAGCCCTCTGTGGAAATCCACGTACTCCAGGGCGAGCGTTCTATGGCAAAGGACAACAAGACCCTCGGCAAATTCCACCTCGACGGTTTGCCACCGGCACCGAGGAACGTTCCGCAAATCGAAGTTACATTCGACATCGACGCAAACGGCATCCTCAACGTTTCGGCTAAGGACAAGGCAACCGGCAAGAGCCAGAACATCCGCATCGAGGCTTCTTCGGGTCTCTCCGAGGCAGAAATCGAGCGCATGAAGAACGAGGCTAAGGCCAACGAAGCAGCCGACAAGGCCGAGAAGGAGCGCATCGAGAAAATCAACCAGGCTGACTCATTGATTTTCCAGACCGAGAAGGCTCTCAAAGAGTATGGCGACAAGATTCCCGCCGAGAAGAAGGCTCCCATCGAGGCCGCCCTCAACAAACTCAAAGAGGCTCACAAATCCGGCGACCTCTCCGCAATCGACGCCGCTTCCGCCGAACTCAACACCGTGTTCCAGGCAGCAAGTCAGGAGATGTACAACGCAGGCGCAGGTCAGGCAGGCGCACAAGCCGGCCCGCAACCCGGTCCTCAGGGCGGCGCATCGTCTAACAGCGGTTCTTCGTCATCGTCGTCCACAGGCAACGGCGACAATGTAACCGATGTTGACTATGAAGAGGTGAAATAACAGGATAAAATTCAGAAATTAATAAAAACCGCGTAATTAATGTGATTGCGCGGTTTTTTTGTAAAAACGCACATGCACACACAAAAAACCGAAAACGCGATGCCAGACAAATTCAAAAACAAATACAAAATACCGTCTAATCGTTTACGCGGATGGAATTATGCCAACAACGGACATTATTTCATCACAATTGTTACAGCCAATAGAGAACCGCTATTTGGCAACATCAATAATGGAGAAATGCAATTGAACGAAATTGAACAAATTGTAAATGACCAATTTTTCAAATCATTTGAAATGCGGCAAGAATTGTTCCTTGGTTCGTTTGTATTAATGCCAAATCATTTGCACGCAATCATAATTTTGGACAAAATAAAATGCATTGATGATTCGGCACGCACCACCGTAGAGACGCACGGCCGTGCGTCTCTACAACAATCGCCAACGCCCCAACAATTACAACCATTACAACGTCAACCGAAATCAATATCATCATTCGTCGCAGGATTCAAATCGGCAACCATCAAACATATTGACGATTGGATTGATTCTAACGGATTATTAATGGCAAAATTTAATAAAAACAATCCCTTGTGGCAGGCAAATTATCACGACCACATAATTCGTGATGATTCGGAATTTCAGCGAATCAAAAATTATATCGACAACAATCCGGCAAAATGGGAAAATGATTCTCTAAAATCCACCCTTACAGCAACCACTCACTAAACCTGCCGCACATAGTTTAAACGCTAAATCACATGATTTGCTTTTTCTAAAAAAAATTACTATTTTTGCCCCGTAAAAAAATCACCATCAAAACGACAAAAATGAAACAAATCATAATTCCAGCAACATTGATTGCCGCATTGGCAATGTCATCCTGCCACAAGGAAGAAATTGTAAACGAAATTGTACAAGTGGACACCACTATCTACAATCCCACATTTGTAATCCAGGACTTGGAGCCAATCGAACAGACTGTGCTCCCTCCATATCTTCGTCAAGGCGACAAGGTGGCTGTATTTGCACCGAGCAACGCCACAAGCGACGAGGACATCCGCGACGGCATCAACACTTTGAAATCCTGGGGTTTGGAAGTGATTGAGGCTGACAATTTGACTCTCAGTTACAGCCGATACGCCGGCACGTTGGACGAGAGGGTCAAGGCGATGCAAAAATTGCTCGATG
>JAFXMJ010000153.1 GCA_017530465.1 Bacteroidales bacterium | reverse complement strand
GTAGATGTTGTTCAGCAACGAAAAATCGAGTTCGCCGTCGTCGTGGTCGGCAAGCGTGGAAATCGCCTTTTGGAATATTGCGTCGTTGAAATCCACGATGTTTTTCCGTGAACGCCAATTGACGTCCAAAGTATTGAGGTTGACGCCGTCTGCGCCAATTTGTTTTTGTACTTTGGAGTTCAATAACGACCAGTCGCCGCCCCTAAAACGGTAGATTGCCTGTTTGACATCGCCAACTATAAGATTGTCAAACCCTTGAGACAGAGTGTTTTCTATGAGCGGACGGAAGTTGTTCCACTGGAATTCGGACGTGTCCTGAAATTCGTCGATATAAATATGGTCAAACCTATTGCCGACACGCTCGTAGATGAATGGTGCATCGTTTTCGGCTATGATTGCATTGAGAAAAGTGGTTGCATCAGACACGAGCATCATCCTGTTTTCGCGGCGGTATTCGGGCATCAGTTTCGCAAGGTCGCCCAAAAGCATAAAGGCGTGAAAATCTCTGCGAATGATGGCGGCGGTCAGGTAGTCGGTGCCGTGGTCAAGTATCAGATTTACAGCCTCGTGCAGTAGCGGTTCTATCTGCGGCTGCAATACCGGGACGTATTCTTGCTGCGTCTTGGTGGGTTTGGCGTTGGTCCATCCGTTGCCCTCGCAAAGTTTTGATATTGTGGTCTTTATCTCGCAATCCTTGATGCCAAATACGAGAAAATTATATAAAGTGTTGATGTTCCTGCCAATTTCGGACGGCGGCACGGGCAGTGTGTCAAATATTTGTTTGGCATTTTGTGAAATATTGTCGGCTTTTTCCTCAAAATCGTCGTAAATCAAATTGATGATTTCCAACGACTTGGCGAAATATGTGCGCTTGGTTTCGTCGTCCATTCCGCCGTAAAAACGTTCAAGGTTTTGGAATTGCTCCGTGAAAATCAAATTTGCCAACGAGGTCAATTGATTGCGGAAATCCCAATTGACACCGTCCTTGACATTCTTTGCCGCCATTGCGCGAAATTGTTCGTGGAGTTCGGCGTCGTTGTCGGATTGTTGGAGCAGGACGTTGATGAGGTCGGCGATTACAGCGTTTTGGTCGGTCTGCGTTGTGAAGCCCGAATTGATGTTGATGTCATAACAAAAAGCCCTTACAATGCTCTGCACGAATGAATCGATGGTGCGCAGATTGAAATCCGAATAATTGTGCAAAATTGCGCTGCGGATGCTCTTGGCGCGCTCCGCCACTTGCTCGGGCGTGTATTGAGGGTAACGGTTGCAAATGTCCTTGACGTATTCGCACTTTTCGCCGGCGGCAAGTTTGTCAAGCTCCTTGATGATGCGCTCCTTCATTTCGCCAGCCGCCTTGTTGGTGAATGTCACCGCCAAAATCCTTGCAAATGCCATCGTGTCGCGGAATGCGTCGTACAATGGCGAACCGGCACGCATTGGGGCTACGCGGTTGAACGATTCCACGATGTAATTGCCGGCGAGGATGTGCGTCTTGCCGCTGCCAGCCGACGCCTTATATATGTTGAGTTTCATTATTCTTCGGGGTTATAACGGGTACGTGCATTGTATATCATCAGACACAATGCCATTACAATTGCCAATGCGTAGGCTATGCCGCTTGCAAGTGGGATTCCCATAAACATATACATATTTTGCCCAAACACCATTATCAACGTGGCGGAGATGACGAGCACAGCAATTAATATTACATAGCAAATCTTATTGACTGATACGTCGATGCGGCGGAAGAATGTGGGCGAATTGCTGATGCTAAGGTTGGCGGACAGCTCGCCGCGACGGAGTTTTTTGAGTATTAATGACAATTCCAATGGCGACACTTCCAGAAAATCAGACACTTGCGTCATATTCTTGTTGAACAGCGTCTTGAAACGGTCGGGCTGCATACGGTCGCGCATCAGACGATTGCCGTAGGTCTTGAACACTTCCGAAATCCTGCTCGTCGGGGTGATGGAAAGCGCGATGTTCTCGGCTATTGCAAGCGCATTGAAGGCAGAAACCACCTCCGCAGGTAGCTGCAACTTGTGTTTGTAGGCTATGCGCATAATGCCCAATGCAAATTCGCGCATATAATAATCGGTGCTCTCCATAAAATAAAGATTGTCGGCGAGAGATTGAATGTCGTTTCTAAACAATTGGAAATCATAAACTTCCGAATTGTACGACAATTTTCTCATACTGTCGGCGAGCACCATCGAATTTCGTGTGGAGAGAGCCGCCACCACGTCGTTGATCCATACACGTTGGTCGGAGGTCAGGAGTCCCGCCGTGCCATAATCGGCAAAATGTATGCGTCCGTCGGGCAGTACGCGGATGATTTCTTTGAGCGGCGAGGCGAGGAATAGTCCCGTCTCCAACATTCCCGATACGAAGATTATCAGGAATCTGTCGGCTATGGCCTTCTGTTGCAGTCCCCAGGGCACAAATTCGTTGGCATTTGCCACGCTTGTGGAGTTGTAATAGCCTGTAACGAGCGAATTTGTGGAGGTGTATTGGGCAAACACTTCCGGCACTACGAATCCGGTGACGCCTTTGTACGCCTTGTTGAAACGGCGCATCTTGTCGGTCTCCTTGCTCAGGTCGAGTTCCGGGAGGATGGTGCGTTCGAAATCTTCTATGAGGGCAACTGGATTGTTGACGCCGAGTTTGGCAAGCACGCCCGATGTGAGCGACGCGAGCCTCTTGAAAAGTGTGATGTCCGCCAATACCACCGACTGCGTGTCGGGCGGAAGGATTTTTACCGCCACGTCCTCGCCGGTAAGGAGTTTGGCGCGGAATGTGGCGGTGAATCCGTCTTGGAGTGTGCTTTGATTGTCAAAATACTGGAATGTCTTGGCTGCGGCGCGGTGCGTGTATTGCTCGAATATCTTTTCGGCGTCTGCCCGCGTGATTGTCAGCTTGGGAAATTCGAGGTTGGCAAATTCCGCGATGAGTTCGTCGGGCAGGATGTCGGGGCGCAGGGCGAGGTATTGTGCGAGCCTTACCGCCGTGGGGCCGAGTTCCTGTGTGGCGAGCCTCATACGCTGCCAACGGTTGAGCGACGGGTCGATGTCCGGGAAGTTTCGCTGGGTTACTTTGCGCTTAACAAGCCCCGTCTTTACGAGGATGCTTTGAAACCCGTACTTAATCAGTATGTTGACGGCGTTGTTGAGCCTGTCCAAGGCTTTGTTGCTTGTGGATTTCAAAGACATTTCTCGTTGTTTTGTATGTTATTTTTGTGTTAGTTTTTCCAAAATGGCTATCCTCCTTCTGAGTTTGTCCACTTCTTCGGGTGTGGCGTAGTCCATCTTTTCGTAGAATTTGTACAGCAAATCCTTTATGGTGCTCTCCATATCCGCCGATTTGTCGAAAAGCTTGTTTTTGATGTTTTCGAAAATCGACTTGCTCTCCTTGTCGGAGATTTTATGCTCGTCGGCGAGGTTGTCGAAAGTGTATTTAACGAGTCCCGCCGCATCGCCAATGAGCTTGTTGCCGATGTTTGCTATTTCGGTGATCATACGGCTGTGTGGTTTGTTGATTGGTTGAGATACTGGGTTTTAGTCGAGGCCGGCTACGATTTTTTCCAAGGCTTCCACGCGCTTGCGGAGCTCTTCCACTTCCGATTTGGATGCGGGCCTTACGTTTTGGAGTGCGCCGCTGATGGTCTCGCGCAGACGTGTCTCCATATCCTTTACCTTGCCGTCGATGGTCGAGGTGAAGTTGCTGACAATCTTCTTGCCTTCTTCGTTGCTTATTTTGTTTTGACCAACGAGTCCCGAAACGGTCTTGCTTACGTAGTCGATGGCATCGCTCGCCTTCGCTACGCCCTGATAGAGGATTTTTTTGAGCAGGGAGTCAATTTCCTCCTTCTTCTGCTCTTCTTGGTTTTGGTTTTGAGTTTCTTCTGCCATAATTGTTGTTGTTTTAATTAAGTTCAAAAAACGCCCACAATTTTTGTCGAGAAAAAGTTGCGGGCGTTTTATGTGGTTGATTGTCTTCTCTCTGTCAACAAATTACTTGACGAACGAGAACCAAGAGGTGAACTGCGAGCCGAGGAGGGGGAGTTCCTTGTCCTTGCCCTGCAATACGTTGATGAAGCCGATGAGAGAAAGGATGCCGCCAATACCTATCACGATGGCACCGATGGTGACGAGGTGAAGGAAGTTCGCGAGGAGCTGTCCGATGACGATGATGAACAGACATCCGAATCCCTGTTTGAGGTTCAGAATCATATTTTCGTCGCGTACTTCACCCTTCGCTACGAAGTAGGGTACGAGCCAAAGATAGCTCAAATAGCAAAGCGCTTTGTACAACTTCGAGTTGCTGCTGCCGTTGGTCTGTGTTGTTTCTTCTGCCATTTTTGTAATGTTTTTTGGTTATTGTTATTATTTGATTGTGCAATATTAGTGTATTTTTTTGAATATGCAAAAAAAATCTTTTGTTTTTCCAAAAAAAATTATCTTCCGCCGTTCATCCTGTCTTGTGCGATGCGCAGTTTTATCTGCGTGAGCACTTGTTTGGTATTGAGGGCAAAATCGTTTTTCATTATCCAGTCGTAGTATTGCGGCTCCAATTTGCCGATTACATCTACAACTTTCTTGCCTTTGTGCTTGCCGAAATTGAAGATTTCTTCGCCGTTCTCGTTGTAAATCATCCTGCCCGCAAAATCGACGTTTTGTGAGTACGACGAGTACGTTGAGAGAAATTCTACATTGTTTTGGAGGTCGGCGTACTTGTCCAATTGAGCCTTCAATACTT
>JAFXMJ010000152.1 GCA_017530465.1 Bacteroidales bacterium | reverse complement strand
ACCGTGATCCTTGCAGATTTTTTCCACTTCTGGTTCGGTGAAGCCATAATATTTGGCTGTTTCGGCGGGGTAAATAATGCTGTATTCTCTAAAATTGTTTAGTGCAGATTGAGTTTTAATCTTTATAATCGGCAAAATGCCAGTCATATAAACGAGAAGGAATGTTTTTTTTGCATCGGCACTTTTGAACATCGAGCGCAGAAAATCTACATATTCGTCTTGAATTTCCTGTGTAACGTCCCTGACAAGCATATCCCATTCGTCGATTATCAATATAAATCGGTCGCCGGTTTTTAGGTTGATTTCGGCAAGTGCTTTGCTAAGCGAATTTTTTTCTTCCAGTATGTCATACGATTGTTTCAAATCGGCAATGATACTTTTTTGCGCCTCTTTCAGTTTGTCTTTGTCCGGGATGTTGGCAAAGGTGTTCCAATCGATGAAAATAGTCGGGTATTTGTTGAGATGTTTCTCGTAATCAGGAGATTTGGTGATTTCCAAACCTTCAAAGAGATTCCTTGAATTAGACTTCCTGTCGTAATACGCATACGCCATCTCCGCCGCCACCGACTTGCCAAATCGTCGCGGGCGGGATATGCACATAAATCTGTTTTCAGAGCCCAAATTCCTGTTGAGAATATTCAACAGACCCGATTTGTCAACAAAATCACTGTTGATTGCGCTTCTGAATCCATAATTCTCTCTGTCGATAAACTGTCCCATAATAATCCTGATTTTTGGTTATGCAAATATAAGGTTTAATTTCTGATTTCGCAAATTTTTTTCAATGGTTTCCTTTGTTCATTCAAAAAGAACTCACTAACTTTGCGTTGTGATAATTAAAAAAGGTAATACAATGAGAGGGACAATTGTTATTGAACGCATCTTACTTGCGGTATTTATTGCGTTGCTATCGTTGAACGCTGTATATGGACAGGATTTTTCTTCGGAGATAATTTCGCCCGAAGGTGGTTTGTCGTGTAACGTTCAGTTCGCTAACAAACGATTGATGGCAACCATTACCCTAAAAAATATTGACTACAAAACTGTAAGGATGAATTTGGGTGTGCAGACCAACAAAGGTACGCTTGGTACGTCTTCCGACAGTTTTGTTGAGGCGCGGACTGCCCAATACGACGGCGTTATCACAAGCGCTATCGCCGAAAAAAAATCCTATACAGACCGTTACAGTGAGATGGTGTTGTCTTTTGCAAACCAAAACAACATTTCATACGACGTAACGATTAGGGCATACGAAGAAGGCGTTGCGGTGAAATACGATGTGAAGTCAAAGCAGCAAATTTCAATTACAGAAGATCTTACGGCTTTGGATTTAGTTGGGTGCGATCCAACGTGTTATAGCGAAAAAAGCACGGAGTCGGGTTATTCTACCAACGGCTCGAATTCGTCGGGAACATCGATTGCGCCGCTGTTTGTCAATTCGTCGGGGCTTAGTGTTTTGATTAACGAGGCCAACAATCCCGCTTTGACTGCTCCATTGACGATACGTTTCAAAAATTCTGTCTATACTTTTTCGCAGACATACGCTTCCGCCTACAATATCAGCACATCGTGGCGGTACTGTGTTTTTGGCGAGAATCCAGTCAAAATGCTTGACGGCAAGTATATTCTTTGGTCATTAAATCAGGAAAATACTGACAATACCAATTGGATTAAGCCTGGCAAAACTTTCAGGGCTTGCATCACCAACAATTATTTCCACACAGATTCTGTGAAAAATAGGATTGATTTTGCCCAAAAGATGGATTTTGGGTACGTGCTTTTGGATGCTGGTTGGTATGGTCTTGGTTACAGCAAGGAACATAACGCGAAGTCTAATCCGATGCAGCCCGTTTCAGAACTAAATATTCAGGAGTGTTGTCGCTATGCCAATGAAAAGGGAATTGGCATCATACTGTATGTCAACAAGGTGGCGTGGCAGAATTATGACAATACTCAGATGCTTGACCTTTACAAAAGTTGGGGAGTCAAGGGGCTTAAACTTGGATTTATGGATGGCAAGTCGAAGAATGGATTGAATTTAATATATTCGATAATTCAGGGTGCATACGACCGTCAAATGATTGTTAACGTGCACGATGAAATACGTCAGACTGGGCTTGAACGTCAATATCCAAACCTGATGACAACCGAAGGCATCAAGGGTAACGAGCATCGCGAAAACCAAGGCAACCATACCACTTTGCTACCGTTTTCGCGCTATATGAGTGGTAGCGGCGACTACACGATATGTTACAAAGGTTACCCCGACAACAACGAAGCTTACAAGGGGATGACGACCACCAAGGGGCACCAACTCGCGCTCGCAACGGCTTTTTTTTGTCCTATTCAACATATTTTTTGGTATGGTAAACCAAACGAATACCCCAAAAGCATTGAAATAGAATATTTTCGAGCGTTGCCGACAGTATGGGACGACACCAAAGTTTTGGAAGGCAAACCGTGTGAATATTTCTCAATTGCCCGCAAGTCCGGCGACAAATGGTTTGTCTCCACGCATACATATCAGGCAAGGACAGCGCATCTTTGTATGGATTTCCTTGATCCAAACTATTACTATTATGTGGCGATTTATGAAGATACGTCTAATAGCATCAGACGAACTGTCAAAATGATTTCCTCGTCAGACGTCCTTGAACTTGATTTGAAGGCAAATGGTGGCGCAGTTGCCCTTGTTTCAAAATCAAATGTTTTCATAGATTCGCAAGATGACTCGAAAGACGAACCAAAGGACGAGCAAAAAGACGAACCAAAAGATGATAATCAGACCGATAATTCGTCTGATGAGACATCAGACAATCTGCCAACTCCAACATCAGAAATCCAGATTGAGAATCCAACTACAAAGGTTTGGGCTTACGACCGTGTGATTTACATTGAATCTAAGCCAAATCTTGAATACACGATTATTGATGTTAATGGTCGTGTCCTCAAAATAGGTGTTACCAACACTAACCACGACGAAGTCCGTCTTGGTGGCAATGTCGAAGGTGTCGTTATTGTGATAATTAACGGCAAATCGTTCAAAATAAGATATTGACAGGTCCTCCCTCAAAATCTTACTTTTTGAACATTTTTCTCCGTGTTTTTAATATTGTTTTTTTATAAATTATTGCTAATTTTGCAGCCGTAATAACAAAGTATATAATTATGAGAAAATTTGTTTTGACGGCGGCGGTCTGCCTCTTGTTGGTGGCATGCGGCTCTGAACAGCAAAAAACGGAGTTTGCGGTAACGGTGAAGGCCGACACCGTGGGCACTACCGCGCAGAAAATCATTGTTTCGTATCCGGGCAAAATCAAGGCCACGGAGGACGTCAACATCGCTTTTAGGGTGTCGGGCACGATACTCAGAAACCTCAAAAAACAGGGCGACTTTGTGCGAAAGGGCGAGGTGATTTGCGAGATGGATTCGCGGGATTATGCCTTGCAATTTCAGGCCACCGAGGCTGAGTACAAACAGACCAAGGCGGAATGCGAGCGCGTGATGGCTCTGTATGAAAAAAAGAGCGTTACCCTCAGCCAATACGAGAAGGCGAAGTACGGTCTCCAACAAATCACTGCAAAATATGAAAACCACAGAAACCAATTGGCGGACACCAAGTTGCGTGCGCCGTTTGATGGTTACATCCAAAAATATCTCTACGAATCGGGCGAGACTATCGGCGCGGGTATGCCGGTGGTTTCGATGTTTGCGTCTGGCACGCCGGAGGTGGAAATCAACATTTCTGCCACTGACTTTATGCGCAGGGACAAGATTGTGTCGTGCGTTTGCCATTCGGAACTGATTCCGGGCGTCGATTTCCAAACCACAATCCTCGGCATCAACCAAAAATCGAACCTCAACCAACTCTACGGTATGCGCCTCGCCCTGAAAAACAACGGCGGCGTAACTCCCGCGCCCGGTGCGACGGTGATGGTTGACATCAACTTCAAATCCGACGAGCGCGACATACCCGTGATTCCGCTGTCGTGTATGTTTGAGAGCGACGGCAACACCTGCGTATGGGTAATCCGCGACGACAACACCCTCGAAAAGCGTGTCATCGTGCCGCAGGAAGTGAAACTCGACGGCTCGGTGGCTGTAAAACAAGGACTTTCGACCGGCGAGAGGGTTGTGAGCGCGGGCATCAATTCTGTTTTTGAAAACCAAAAGGTCAAGGTGCTTCCCGCCAAGGCCAAATCCAATGTAGGAGGTTTGCTATGAAAAAAGATTTAGGTTCGTGGGCGTTGGACAACAGCAAACTCGTTGCGTTCCTCTTGATTGTGCTCGTGTGCGGCGGTATGATGTCGTATTACAATATGAGCAAATTGGAGGATCCCGAGATTGCCGTCAAGCAAGCGATGGTGGTGACGGTCTATCCCGGCGCGTCGCCATATCAGGTGGAACTCGAAGTTACCGACGTGCTCGAAAAAGGCATCCGTCAGGTCAAGTACGTGAGCGATGTTACGTCGCGCAGTATGAACGATATGAGTATGATTACCGTGGAACTCGCCAAGACCTGCCCCGACAAGGAAGTGCAGCAAGTTTGGGACAATTTGAGGCGCAAAATCAATGATTTGCAGTCTTCATTGCCCGACGGCGCACGTCAGAGCATTGTGAAGGACGATTTTGGCGACGTGTTCGGATTGTTTTATGCAATGACCTCGGATGGTTTTGATTATAAGGAACTTAGCGACTACGCCGATTATGTAAAACGTGAAATCAACACCATCGAAGGCATCAGCAATGTGGTCGTCTATGGCGAGCGCAAAAAGTGCATCAACATCTCCCTTTATGAGGACAAGATGGCAAACCTCGGCGTGATGCCTTTGGAGGTCATTAGCACTATGCAAGGTCAAAACAAGACCGTATATTCGGGATATTTTGAGACCGCAGATTCGCGCATCAAAGTGGCTGTCAATGACAAATATACCAACGTAGATGATATTTCCAATGTCTTCATCCAAGGTCACGAGGACGACCAAATCCGCCTGCGCGACATTGCAAAAATCGAGGAAGGATGGGAGGAGCCGGTAAGGAACGAAATGTTTTATGATTCCAAACCTGCGCTCGGTATTTTGGTTTCGGCTTTGCACGGCACCGACATCACTAAAATTGGCGTTAAGGTAGATGAAAAAATCAAAGAACTTCAATCGTCGCGCATCCCCGCCGGCATTAGTTTCAACAAGGTTTTCTTCCAGTCGGAGCGTGTTACCGAAGCCCTCAACACATTCTTAATCAACCTTGTGGAATCGGTTATAATTGTGGTTTTGGCGTTGGTATTGACGATGGGACTGCGCTCGGGATTGATAATCGGCGCGACGTTGGTGTTCACTGTGATAGGCTCGTTTGCGGTGCTCAGCATGTTGGACGGCACATTGCAGAGGGTTTCGCTCGGTGCGTTCATTTTGGCGATGGGCATGTTGGTAGATAATGCGATAGTCATCATCGACGGCATAGATGTGGATTTGCAACGCGGCATCGACCGCCGGACGGCAATGATTAGCATTGGTCAAAAGACCGCAATGCCGTTGTTTGGTGCTACGTTGATAGCGATTTTGGCGTTCCTGCCGATTTTTATGAGCCCTGACACCGCCGGCACTTACGTTCGCGACTTGTTCATCGTGTTGGCTGTCAGCCTGTTGCTTAGTTGGGTTTTAGCGTTGACGTATGTGCCGTTGCAGGCAAGCATTTCGTTGCGCGTGAAGCCCAAAAATGATGGCGACGAAAAACAGGACAAGTTTACGCCGATTTTGCGCAAAATTTTGATGGCGGGACTTTCGCACCGCGTTACGTCCATCATAATCGCTGTGGTTTTGGTACTTATAAGCGCGTATTGCTACAAGTTTTTGAAACAGGGATTTTTCCCCGATATGAATTACAATCAGCTCTACATTGAATACAAACTCCACGAGGGCAGCCGCTCCGATGTTGTGCGCACCGACTTGGAGGAGATTGAAACGTATTTGATGGAGCGTTCTGACATTCAACACGTTACACGCTCAATCGGCGGCACTCCCGGACGTTATAATTTGGTGCGCTCCATTGCCGAGCCGTCGATGAGTTACGGCGAGTTGATTGTGGATTTTGAAAGTCCCGAAGCCCTCGTAAAATCAATGGACGAGATTCAGGTTTATCTCACCGAAAACTATCCACAGGCATACGTGCGCCTCAAACGTTACAACCTGATGTACAAAAAATATCCCGTTGAGGTGATGTTCAAGGGCCCCGACCCGGCGGTTTTGCGCTCGCTTGTAAATCAGGCTACGGAGATTATGCGCAATTCCGACAAAAACTGCCTCGTAACAACCGATTGGGAGGACAAAGTGCCTTACTTTGAAGTTGATTATAATCAGCCTGTTGCGCGTGCGATGGGACTGAGCCGTGGCGACGTTGGAACGAGCCTTTTGGCGTCGGCGGGCGGTATTCCGATGGGCGTTTTTTATGATGGAAATTCCACCGAAAATATCTACGTAAAGACCGTCAGCAAGGATGGCAAACCCATTGAATCACTGAGCAATGTGCCGGTGTTTGCAATGATTCCGGCAATCACTGGCATCTTGGATCCCGACGCAATCAAGGGCGTTTTCACGGGCGCAGTCACCAAGGAAGAACTCCTCGGACAGATGTTTGCAGCCAAGCCGCTCAGTCAGGCAACTAACGGAGTATCAATCAAATGGGACGACCCGATGGTGCTTCGCAGCAACAGTGAGCGTGCAATGCGTGCGCAGAGCAACCCGATGCCCGGATGTTCGGCGGATGCGGCTCGTGCAGATATTTTGGAAGCCATCGAATCCATCGAACTTCCCGAAGGTTACACGATGAGTTGGGAGGGCGAATACCGTGCAAGTCAGGATTCTATGCGGTATTTGTTTAAGAATTTCCCGCTCGCTATCGTGCTGATTATAGCGATTTTGATAATGCTGTTCAATTGTTTCCGCAAGCCGATAATCATTATGTGCTGCATTCCGCTGATTTT
>JAFXMJ010000151.1 GCA_017530465.1 Bacteroidales bacterium | reverse complement strand
TTGAAAAACGTAAAAGTCATCAAGAGGTAATTCACAATTCACAATGCATAATGCATAATGCATAATTCATAATTCACAATTAGATGAAACGAGCATTAACGACAAACAACATACTGGCGATGCGGTTTTACCCTGCGGCGTTTGAGGGCGAGTGGCGCAATAGTTTCGGGACTCCGGAATTACACGGGATATGGCTCGTGTATGGGGCGAGCTTCAACGGCAAGACGACATTCTGCCTCCAATTGGCGAAGTACCTCACCAAGTTTGTGAACCGCGTGCTCTTTGACAGCATAGAGATGGGCAACCGCTACCCGTACCAGTTGGCACTGATCAGGAACAATATGGCGGAGTGCGGCCACAAGTTCCTCACGGTGGTCAAGGAAGGCCCGCAGGAAATCACGGAGCGTCTTGCAAGGAAGCAAAGCCCCGACGTGGTAATCATCGACTCCTACAAATACTTCGAGCGCAGAAGGATGGACGTTTACAAGCGTCTTGAAGACGAGTTTCCCGAAAAACTCTTCATCATCATCGCGCACGAAGACAAGAACCAACTGCCCGACGGCGCACTCGGCAAGGAACTCTACGCCTACGCGGATGTCAAGATACACGTATCAGGCCGCCAGGCATACGTCAACAGCCGACTTGGTGGCAGTTATGAGCCGTACATCATCGACGAGGAGTACGTGAACGCGGCACAGGCGGAGTTCTGAGGAGAGAGGAATCAACAAGTCAATAAATCAATAAGTCAATAAATCAAAATGGCAAAGACAACAATCACAGCGCAGCTGTACAAGCAAAACAAGACGCACCAATGGCTTGCCGACCGGCTTAACGTAACGCTCGGCGCAGTAGCCAAATGGATGCGCGGCACACGCCCCAGCAATTATAGCACGATGCGACACGTTGCGGACTTGTTGCTGTGCGAGCCTGGCGACCTTTGGGACGGCATCAAGCAGACCATCAACTGGGAGCACCGCTACAAGGTAATCACCGACCGTATGCTGGAACTCGACCCGAGGCAAGACCGCGAGGAGTTCCTTAGATTGTGCAGCGAAAGGGCGGCGGCAAGCGTACACATCTACGTAGCAGAGAGCCGCAAGGCAACCAGCACAACAAGCTACGGGTACGACGAATACACGACACCGAGTGTGATGTGGCAAAGGTGGTAAGGAAAGAGGAGAGAGGAAAGATTAAAGATGGCATATTATGGGAAAGAAGACGGAAAAGATAGAGATTACGGAGCGGCAGATGCGGTGGTTGCTGGCGCACTACAAGCATACGAAAAATGACGCCATCTGCGAGAGGCTTGGATGTTCGTTGAGCTGGTTGCACAGGATGGCGCGTGAGCACGGTCTGAAAAAGACCAAACAGTTTATGCGGACGACACAGGCGGCGGCTGCGGCAGCTGCACAGGTGGCGATAGCCAACGAAACCGAGGAGCAGAAGGAACACCGGCGACAACAGGCGCGGCAAAACGCAAAGGTGTTTTTTAAGCCCGGGGTGAACCCCCACGCCGGGAAGACGGCGGCGGAACTCGCAGAGATGCAGCGCAAGAGATTGAAGACGTGGAAGGAACGGCGAGCGGCAGACGAAGTGCGGCTAAACTGGGGCTATCCACAAGAGACAAAGTTCCGCTACCGGCGGCATCCCGACAAAGAAAAGAACCGACAGCTTATCTATCTGCGCTGGTATATGCGGCAAAAAGGGTACGAGATACCCGGACGGAGCGGGATGGCAGCGCATATCACCGAGGCGACGCAGCGGAGCGCACAATGCGAAGCGACGGCGCGGAGGCTGGGGATGGTGATAAGGGAGAGGTGATTGAATAATTAACAATAAAAACAAAACACTATGGTAAAACTGATGGAAATATTGGGACTGATAGCCGGAGCGTTGTTTTTCGGCTGGATTCTGTGGAGACACTTGGCAGAGGGTGGTCGCGACGCCTTTGTCTGCATCCTTTGCGGCGGGATGACGGTATTATTCATTGTCTTGACAGTGAAGTCAATTATAAACAAAGACAATGATGAAAGTAATTGAATGATTAATAAACCAATAAAAACACAATGAAAATGACAAACACAGTAACAATGACCGCCGAGGAGATGGCGGAGTTTGAGGCTTTCAGGAAGGCTCAAGCAGAGAAAAGGGCAAAAGAGGAGCGCAAGCAGAACCTCGACACCTACAACAAGATGATAAACGAACAAGTGGAGATGACAATCCCCGAACTGTGGAGTCTCTCGGAGCAATTGGCGGCGGTGAAGGACGCGGTTTTTGGCAACTTCAAGGCATTGCTCGATATGAAGAGCGACGTGATGAAGATGACCAAGGACGGACAACGTAGCCACACCTTCACATCAAGCGACGGCACAAAGAGGATTGAGCTTGGTTGCTACACCCTCGACAACTACAAGGACACAGTAAACGACGGCATTGCGATGATCAAGGAGTACATCAGCGGACTTGCAAAGGACGAGGAGACACAGAGCCTCGTGGAAATGGTGCTGAAACTCCTGAGCAAAGACCAGAAGGGCAACCTGAAAGCGAGCCGCGTATTGCAGCTTCGGGCATTGGCAGACAAGAGCGGCAATGCACAATTCAAGGAAGGCGTGGAAATCATCATGGACGCCTACGACCCGATACCGAGCAAACAGTTTGTGAGGGCGTGGATAAAGGGTGAGCAGGGCGAATGGTTGAGCATACCGCTGAGCATCACGGACGCAAAATGTGGAGAATCTAAAACGACAAAGCCATGAAAAAGACAGAAAACGAGAAGGACATCGTGGTGCGGATGGTGGTGTATTACCGGCAGTGGTACATAGCGAGGTTTGGCGTACCGCTGCAATACAGCAGCCAGAACGCCTACGTGATAGAGTACAACACCATGAAGGGCATCTACAATATGCTCGTGGGCAGCTTCCGCGCCAAGAATCCTCAGTCGATACCCGACGACGACATCATCCTCGGCATGTGGCAGCGGCTGCTGGGCTACCTGACTGAGAAAAACAGCTACTACTACACGTCGCTATTCTCCATCCACCGCAGCTACAACACGATAACGGCGCAGATGATGCGGCACGCAGAGAAAAAACGTCTGGCAGAGGAAAAGGAAAAGGCTGGCAAGGCTCAGCTAAAAATCAACATCTTGCAAGATATGCTGCAAGGGAGTACGATTAATGATTATCATTAGAGAAGGATGGGAACAATGGAAACAACGGGAGCGGAGATGGCGGTGGTAACGGAAACGGCGGGCAAGATGGCGGTGGTGCAAAGGAAGGCGGGCAAGATGCCCGCACTCCAAATGATGCCGGCGGCGTTCATAAAGGAATATGCACCGCTGCCGGCGATGCGGCGGTGCGGCGGCATAGATACGCCGGTGAAGGCCGCAAGGAATGAGGAACTGCCGACGCTTGTGTTGATAAAAGGGAAGTATGGAGAGGCGTTCATGGTGGGTTTTATCAAGCTGTGGATAATAGACTTGATAGAATACCTTGGCGGCAAGGAACTGACGGACGCCCAGCTCGAAGAGACGGCACTGCGCATCTATGTGAACAACTACTACCTGAACGTCGCCGACCTGAACATTGTGCTGAACCGCGTAAAAGACGGCGACGTTGCCATTGCCACTCCCATCAACGGCGCGAAACTCAACCAACTGTTTGCCGCCTACCGCGAAGAGCGGACACAGGCAGTGGTGGACAGCCAGATAAACGAGCACGAGGTATTGAAAAAACACGGCTACATACCACACGTTGACCATATCGCAGAGGCGATGCAGGAGGCGATGTTGGAGAACCAGATGGCAGCGGCGGAGAGAGAGGCGAAGGCGGAACAGGCGGAGGTTGACCGCCAATACCGCGCAATATGCCGTGCGCAGATGGTGTGGAAGAAATACCCTGGATTGAAGAGGAGAGAGGAAAGAGAAGAGAGTAAAGATTGAACCACAGGAAGCCCGGAAAGTTAACCTGTAATCTTGTCCACATTCCATAAGTCTTGGCCTGACCCTGGATGGACGCGGGCGAGCCGCCCGCACTCCAAATGACGCGGGCTGGAAGCCCGCACTCCATGGGAACGCCCTAACAAATTAGTGTAAAGGGCGTTCCTTTTTTTATGTTATATTTGCGGCGGAGATTACTAAAAAATTAAAGGGAGGAATGGAAACTATGGGAACAATAAATAACAGGCGGCGTAATTATCTGCTGAGGGTGAAGTTGGTGAGTGACATTGTGGAGCAACACTATGAGCCTGGCAGCTACGCAAACTCCTATTACAAGGTGTGGAGGAAATATGTTTACCCTCAGTACCCGATGTGCTACCGGACGATGCTCAACTACGTGAGCACACCAGTGCCGAGGGAATTGAGGCAACCAGAGGCGGTGCAGCTGAGATTGTGGGAGGAGTGAGAAAAGAAATCAACAAATCAATAATCAACAAATAGAACGATGGAGACATTAAAGGCAATCATCAATGATGTGATGGATCGTCTGCAAGAGGTGGGCGACATCAAATATGTGGATAAGAACTGGGGACAGCTGATGTGCGACCCACCGGCGGTGAAGTACCCGTGCGCATTGGTGGACATCGGCGACGCTGACTATGAGAATTTAGGCAGCGGAGAGCAGGTGGTGAGCGTAGTGGTGAACATAGAAGTGAGCGTGCAAAGGCTTACGCCAAGCAGCAACGCAAGCAAGCGGCGCGTGGATTCGTATGCCGACCTTGAACTACTGGGAAAGATACATAACGCGCTGCACCTGTATGGCACGGACAAGTACCAGCCGCTACTGCGCATACGATTCTACAAGGAAGACACGGAGCCGGGCGTATCGACGTACCGCGTGATGTATCGCACGGGATATTTGACGCCACCTGTGGAGCGTTACGAGAAAAAGGAGGTGCGGACTGTCAGGATTTCGCCCTCGCTTTTGCCTGACGCGCAATAGCGTCTGAGAGCTTTTTCACAAAGGCATCCATAATCTTCTTGACCTTAGCGTCCACCTCGCGGCTGTTTCCGATGAAACGGCGGCGGGGTATTTTTATGTATGAGCCTACCTTGCGGTTGGCAAGGAGTGCCATCGCCTTCCAGAACTCGGCGTCCTTGCTGTGTACAAGTGACGCCTTGAGCACCTGCCCCTTCTTGCCGAGCTTTATCTTTTTGGTGCAAGTGTAGTACATGTGCCAAAAGAACTTGCGCATTTTTGGGGTTATCTTGATGTAGCCGCCGTCATTGTGTATCTTGGCGTATGGGAGGTTGGATGTCCATGTGATGGTGTTGCCAGAGATGCTGTACTTCAAGGAACGGCGGAGCGCACCCGAATCGACGAGGAGCGAGCCACGGTTGCCATGCTTGCGAGCCTTCCACGGTCGCCCGTCAAAAGACTTGGTCTCGAAAGACTTGTCAAATATGGCGTTGGCGGAGGTCGCAATGGCCTTTACAAGCTGTGCAAAGAGTTGTTGGAGTGCGGTCATGGTGAGGGTGAGGGCGTATTAGTTTTACAGTTTGGCGGTTTGCCATTTCATCCCATTGTAGAGACGTTGCGCGCAACGTCTCTACGGGTTAACGTCTGTCGAAAGGTGATGATCCCATTTTTTTTCGATTTTTGTTTGTTGGTTAGACGTCGGACTTTATATCATATAGCACTCGCAGAAGTTGTTTGGTAAAAGACTCCCGAAACAGTCGGGTCTCCCTTTCTTTTTTCCCCTCGTAGTTGTAGTCTGAAATAGCATCCAAAAATCTCTCGGCAATGTTGGGCGCGGCGTCGAGAATCTGTCTGCCAGTGCGGTAATCATAGAGAATGAGAGTGCCGTTGTCGGGGTCGTCTGTAATATCAGTGATGGCGGATCCCTGCGCGACGACTTCTCCGCTCGCAATCGGAGTGCCGTCTTCCTTACATTCTTTTGTCAGAATGTCCTGCCAAAGTTCCACCGTTACCTTCTTTATGGTTTTGCGAATTTTAGTTGGTTCCATTTTTTTTTCGATTTTTGTTTGTTTATTATTGGAGGCCTGACGAGATACGCAGACACTACTCCGGGTCCAAATAAGCGAGTGGGTCGTACCCGGTTTCCATATCGTACTTTTCAAACATAGCCACGGCTTCTGTACTGTCCGTTACCATTTTGACGTCACTGGAAAAATCGAAATAGATTTTCACAGCCGAATATTTGCCAAGCGCATCGCCAAAATAGATAACTTCGCCGTCTATTGCGGCGAGGTCTTCTTTCTCGGCTACAAAGATGCCTGTAAGTTTTCCGTCTCGACCGAAATCAAGGTCTAATTTCCAAATTGCTTTCATTTTTTTTCGTTTTTTGTTTGTTGGTTTGAAAATTGTTTGTACTTTTGCGGTGAAATCGGGTTTGTAAGTCGAAGCCACCGGGTTTGGAGGTACCGCGCTTAATCCGATTTTTTTATTTTGTCTTGCACTGCGTATAATTTTTCCTCGCCTTCTTTGGTTACGCCCATTGTAACAAACAGCGTTTTCCCATCAACTGTCAGTTCGTAATAATTAAAATAGACATAAGCTCTTGATTTCTTTGTTTCATATTTTTTCTCTCCGTAAGGTTTTACCAATGTTAGTTTTTCGAGGTTCGATAGAAGCATTAACACATATTTCTTGTACGCAACTGGAATATGGTCAATCAAGTTTGTCACATTGCTTCTTGTAACAACCGTTTTCCCTGATACAAGATTAGGGAGATGATATTCTCGGCCATTTGGCGGTATCACCGCAAAAGCACTTTCTTTTATTTTTTGAGCAACTGTTTTTCCCTTCCACTCAAAATACTTCTCCCGTATCTTACAGTGTGTGCAGTCGCCTTTTTTAGAGACAGGATAACGGGTTAACGACTTGTTGTTATTGAGGGGACAGTTGCCGCAGCCTTTGGGCAAGTACGGGTGCTTGTCAGGGAATACCTTTTTTGCCTTGGCGGTGTTGGTCTTGAAGATTTCGTAGGCAGGGGTCGGGAACACCTCTTTGCCGTTGATTGTGGAGCCTTGGGCGTCGCGGACCGGGAAGTCGGGGTCGTCTTTGGGAACAGCGACAACTGTGCAGCGGCAGCCCCATCCATTGGGCGGGGTGTATTGCTGCCAGAACTTGTCGTCCACGGGGAGCGTGACGCCGTGGAGTATGCGGTGTGACGCACGGACGCGCTCGTCGTTGGCGGTGCGGTACTGGAGGTTAATGAAGTCTTTGTCGCGCTCGAAGTCCGCCCACTTGGACGCCATCTGCGCCGCCTGCACGGCTTGGTTGTACTCGGTGCGGAGGTAGGTGTGGTTGTAGTCCTTGTTGAGCTTTTGAACGTCGTTTAAAAACTCGTTAAACGGTCTTATATTGCCGTTTTCGTCGGTGATGAGCTGCGCCACCTGCTCAAGTTCGGCGTGTGTCTTGAAGCCTGAGAATATGAAGGCGTTTTCGCGGAGTGCTGCGGCTACTGCGGGGTCTGGCTGCTCGCCGAGGCCTTTGGATATGGCGTCGGTGAATGCGCGGTTGGTCTCGTTGATTAGCGCGGAGCCGGTGGGCGTGGTGAGGTAGTCGGGGGTGTAGCCGCCATTGTCCAAAATCTCACGGGCAGCCGCATCGAAG